>JAZFTF010000180.1:0-12552 GCA_036446495.1 Candidatus Omnitrophota bacterium
GGATCAAGAGAATAAAAAATTTCTACGACAGGATAACAATGAAATACATCATAAACCCGCTGGATGAGGCAGAGACCGAAGAGATGATAAGATTCAGGCTGATAAAATCCGGCATGGCGCCGAATAGGGACCTTTTTTCACCAGAAGCTATAAAACTCATGTACGAATACACACAGGGTTAACCGCGAAAAATCTCCATATTATCTCACAATGCCCTGGAACATATCGTCATGTCCGATAAAAGAATGGTCGATTCCTCTGTGATCAAAGAGCTGGTCTCAAGAGAGGTATAATAGTGGCTAAAGAATTTTCTCCTGAAGAGAAACTGTTGAATCTGATAAAGAAAAAGAAGAAGCCTGAAGCCGCACCGGTCCAGGAGACCACAAGGGTGGAAGGGTCCGCACCCGAAATGGTAGAGGCCCCGGCTAAAGAGAAGGCTGTACGAATCTCGCAGCCGGCAGTATCTTTCGGAGGCATAGCAAATTTTGAGAATATAAAGACGCTCAACACAGCCCTCTTCGCTATGCTTATATTGATAATATTATACGTCTTTGTCGACATATTCTTCATTCCTCCCAAAGAGATAAGAGTAACGGGTATCGATGAGAAAAAATATGCGCGCTCGGTTGATGAGATTGATGTGAGGCCATACAGTTATTATTCGCAGGAGATGAGATCAAAAAAGGTATTCAGGCCGTCAATCACGCAGGAACGGACAAAGAGCTTCGCACCCGAAATAATAGCGGAAGAGATCATCGGTAATCTTACGCTTCTCGGGATAGTCACCGGAGAGGTACCACAGGCGATCATTGAGGACAAGAAACTTAAGAAAAGCTTCTTTCTCAAAGAGGGACAGTCTACAGGGGGTGTCTTGCTAAAGAAGATAGATGAAGGATCTGTAACGGTGGTATATAGAGGAGAGGAGTTCAACCTTTCACTCTAAGACCGCCATGGAGGCATGAGATGTTAAAGAAGATACAGCACTTATTACTAATATTTATATTCTTTATATCGAGCGTTGGTTACGCTCAAGGGATCAAAGAACCCCCCGAACTTATTTCTCTAGATTTCAAGGGCATGGATGTAATCGATGTTCTCAAACTTTTGGCCCAGCGTGGCAATATGAATGTCGCGATAAGCAAGAACGTAAGAGGCAAGGTTACGATGTTCTTAAAAGATGTCAGCGTCTATGATGCCTTCGATATAATACTCGCCACTAACGCCTTGGCGTACGAGAAGAGCGGCAATATCCTAAACGTCATGACCGATAAGGATTATCAGAGGCGCTATGGGCAGACATTTCACGATAGAAGGGTTATAAAGACATTCGAGGTCGAGCACGCCATTGCGGCTGAAGTAGGCAAGATACTTGTGCAGATAAAATCGAAGATCGGCAAGATCATCGTGGATGAGAGCGCCAACACGATCATTGTCATGGATTCGCCTTCTGTCATAAAAGAGTGCGGCAAGATCATCTCGGCGTTCGACAAGCCCACGGAGACAAGGGTCTTCTCTCTTGATTATGCTAAGGTCGATGAGGTGAAACCCAAGATAGAGGAGAGGCTCACAAAGAACATCGGCTTCGTCCAGATAGACGAGAGGACCAACAAAATAATTATCACCGACCTCGCAAGCAAGATGGCGAAGATCGAGCTACTCATTAATGAGCTCGATGAGAGGACGAGAGAAGTCTTGATAGAAGCAAAAATACTGGAGATAACGCTCAATGACGAATACCGTTGGGGCATCAATTGGGACCAGGTATTCAAACTCGCCGCCAATTTTGGCGGGCCCGCTATGATAGGCGCGAATTTTCTCGATACGTTTGCCGGAGAGATACTGCCCGCCACAAACGGCACTATCATAGGAAGCGCTATCGAGATCGGCAGTTTGACCAATAATGACTATCACTATCTGATCCAGATCCTAGAGACGATGGGCAGGACCGAGGTGCTTTCCAGTCCCAGGATCGTTGTGATAAATAACGAAGAAGCCTCCATACTTGTGGGGACTAATCAGCCATATGCGACTACAGGCACTACGATAAGCGATAATTTCTCGCAGACGACACAGCAGGTAACTTATGTCGACCTGGGAATAAAGCTCTTTGTAACCCCCACCATCAACAAGAACGGTTATGTCACGATGAAGATAAAACCTGAAGTAAGCTCTCAAACGGGTTCGGTCGATATAGTAAGTGAGGAAGGGACAACCATAAGGACTACTTCGATACCCATAATACAGACATCAGAGGCTGAAACAACTGTAATGGTCAAAGACGGAAATACCATCGTACTAGCGGGGCTCATTGAAAAAAGAGAAGAGATGCAGGAAAATAGGATACCGATACTGGCAGACATCCCTTTTCTGGGCAAGTTGTTTAAAAGCGAATCAAAGGGTTCGGATGACAACCCCGAGAGGAGAGAGCTCGTGATATTTATAACTCCTCACATAATAAGCGGGGATATTCAGTCGCCCGAGGTCAAAGAATACCTCACGACGCCCGAGGTCGGCAAGTCCGGGTTCGTGCGCCCGGAAAAGAAGAGGGAACGCACCAGGTTCGCCTGGCAAGAACCTGAAGAAAAGAAGGACCAGCCACGCGTAAAGACCAGGAAGATCGTAAAAAAGAACGCCGTCTTCTATGCCCAAAAGATGTCTCGGGGCAATTATTATAAATTGATAAGGAGCCGTATCCTTAGGCTTGTAAAAGATAACTATCCCAGAAGCAGGTTGAGGGGAAATGTCATCGTCAGTTTTAAGGTCTCGCCTGACGGCTCTATTGTTGGTAAGCCAAGAATACTTGCGCCTATAGATGAAACGCTTGAGATACTGGCGATAAGGAGCGTGGAAGACGCCTCTCCGTTTCCGCCATTTCCGCGGTCGATGCGCCAGAAGGCCGAGATATTCAAACTCGTGATCACTTATAAATAGTGACTTGTAATAGCATGTTTTTCATAGGGGAAAACTGCGTTTCCCACTCTTGACGCTCGCTCCGGCAACTAGCCAAAACCACCCGCTCGCTGCTACCCCCTCTCACATAGGCACACACTATCCAAAAACAGTAAGATGGGGGCAGGTGCTTACAATCATGATTGTGTCAACATTTAGTGATGCGTGAGGCTTTTTTGTTTGACACTTGCCTGTAATTTGAATATAATAATATCATTAAAAACGTTATAAATATATAATTACATAGAGGGGGTAACATGGCTACCGAGAAGAAGGTACCGAGTGATATTGAGATCGCTCAAAAGGCACACCTAAAACCTATAACCGATGTCGCTAAAAAGATAGGTATATCCGAGGAACATCTTGAGCTATATGGCAAGTATAAGGCGAAGATATCGCTGGACCTCATAAAGAAATACAAAGACAGGCCAAACGGGAAGTACATAGACGTTACAGCGATAACCCCCACACCGCTTGGAGAGGGCAAGACCGTAACGACCATAGGCCTCTCTATGACACTAAATAAGATCGGTGCCAGGTCTATCGTCTGTATACGGCAGCCTTCCCTGGGACCCGTATTCGGCATAAAAGGCGGGGCCGCGGGCGGCGGCTATTCTCAGGTTGTTCCCATGGAAGACTTCAATCTCCACCTTACAGGCGACGTCCACGCCGTAGGCTTGGCGCATAATCTCTGCTCGGCATTCCTGGACAACTCGGTCTTCAAGGGAAATAAGTTAGGCATAGATCCGGATTCGATCATGTGGCGAAGGGTGGTAGACATAAGCGACCGCTACCTGCGTAATATAACCATAGGCGAAGGATCGCCTGAGGACGGCATACCGAGAAAGAGCGGTTTCGATATAACTGTCGCAAGCGAAGTGATGGCCATACTTGCGCTGACAAGCAGCTTGAAGGACTTAAGAAAGAGGATAGGCAGCATCGTCCTCGCTTATACAAAGAAGGGCAAGCCTGTCACTGCCGAAGATATACGCGTAGCCGGTGCGATGGCAGTGCTACTTAAAGACGCTGTGAAACCCACGCTTATGCAGACACTCGAGCATACGCCTTGCTTTGTCCACGCAGGGCCATTCGCGAATATCGCGCACGGTAACAGCTCTATCATCGCTGACAAGATAGCGCTGAAACTGACTGATTACGTCGTAACTGAGAGCGGTTTCGGGGCCGATTGCGGGGCTGAGAAGTTTTTTGACATAAAATGCAGGATGAGCGGGCTAAGACCGAACGCTGTTGTTATGGTCTGCACGATAAGGGCCTTGAAGATGCACAGCGGGCGCTTCTCCGTGGTCGCGGGCAAACCGCTTGATAAAGGACTGACGAGCGAAAATATTGACGCTGTTATCGAAGGATGCACTAATTTAAAAAAACATATAGCAAATATGAATAACTTCGGCGTCCCGGTTGTAGTGGCTATAAATAGATTCACCACCGATACCGACCGCGAAGTCGAGGCCATAAAGAAGATCGCTCTCGAGAGTGGCGCTTTTGATGTAGTGACATCAGAACTATGGAAGAAAGGCAGCTTAGGCGGCAAAGATATGGCAAAGGCGGTGATAAAAGCAGCCGATCAAAAAAGCAATTTCAGGTTCCTCTATCCGCTCAACATATCGATAAAAGAGAAGATAGCCACGATCGCGAAGAAGGTCTACGGCGCAAAGGATGTAAGCTATTCCGAACTAGCAGAAGAGAAGATAAAGAGATTTACCAAAGCCGGGTATAACAACCTGCCCATCTGCATGGCTAAGACACACCTCTCTCTTTCGCACGACCCGAAGCTTAAGGGCGCACCGAGCGGTTTTACGCTGCCAGTAAAGGATATAAGGGCATCGGTAGGCGCGGGTTTTCTCTACCCGCTCTGCGGCGATATGAGAACGATGCCGGGGCTGCCTTCCGTACCGGCAGGCACCAAGGTAGACATAGACAATAATGAAAAGATAGTGGGGCTCTTCTAAAAGAGATGTATATACACGGTACCGTTAACGAATATCTTGATGATCTCGCTGCCAGAAAACCTGCTCCGGGCGGGGGAAGCGCTGCCGCTCTAGAGGCCGCTATTGGATGCGCGCTTATGTCTATGGTCGCGAACTTTACGATCTCGAATAAGAAATATGGGCAGTTTAAAGAGAGAGCGGAGTCGAGTCTCGGCCGCTCTGAAGGGTTCAGAAAAAGACTTGCTGAATTGATAGACGAAGATGTGCTGGTATACACAAAGCTCTCTGAAGGGTTCAAGAGATACGACAAGGACTCACCTGAGCTTGAACGCCTATTCAAAGCGTCCTGCGGTGTTCCCTATGAGATATGTAAGATAATCAGCGACGCGCTTACAGTGTGCAAGGGGCTTGTCGAGTTTGGCAACAGGAATCTCGTGACCGATACGGCGATCGCCGCGCTTATGCTGGAGAGCGCCTTCTTTGGCGCGAAGTTCAATGCCTACATCAACCTGAAGTATATAAAGGAGACAGAATTCATTAAAGATACACATAAGACCCTTTCCGAGCTTGAAAAGAGAATACCAAAATTGAAAGAGGATGTGCTGCACGCTTCGGAAGATATAATACTCACTTAAACAAGGAGATGATAACAAGTTGTCATGGTTTACGGTTTTCGGTTGGTGGTTAGCGTATCGTACGCAAACCGCGCACCGCAAACCGTAAACCGAATCATGCGTTAACACAGGAGAGCTTATGCCGGCAAACCTATTAGAAGGCAAAGTAATAGCAAAGAACGTAAAAGAGGGCCTCGCGAAAGAGATCGAGGAGTTGAAGACGCGCTACGGAGTAGCGCCTACACTGGCAACGATACAACTGGGGGAGAACCCCGCCGGGGCGGTATACCTTAGATCCCAGATGAAGACGGCCGAAAAACTGGGTATCGATTTTAAACTCCATAACCTCGATGCGAAAACCACCCAGAAAGAGCTTGTAGATTATATTGAGAAACTCAATAAAGACGAGAGTGTAAACGGCATACTGATACAGATGCCGCTCCCTGGGCAGATAAACGCCAAAGAGATCTCTTTTTATATAGACCCATCAAAGGACATTGAGGGGATGCATCCTGAGAATCTAGGCAAGATTATATTCGGAAAGGCGAGAATGTCTCCATGTACGGCCATGGCGGCTTTTGAACTTATCAAATCGACAGGGGTGAAGCTTTACGGCAAAGAGGCTGTAGTCGTAGGGCATAGCGAGATAGTGGGAAAACCCATAAGCCTTATGCTGGTCGATGAGTTTGCCACGGTAACCACATGCCACATTGGAACCGGCGAAAGAGGGCTGCTGTCTGAGCATGTAAAGAGGGCGGAGATACTCGTGGTAGCTGTAGGTAAAGCGGGGCTTGTAAAGGGTGACTGGATAAGAGATGGTGCCATAGTGGTTGACATAGGGATCAATAAGGTCGGTGATAAGCTAGTGGGGGACGTCGAATTTGAAGAGGCCGAGAAGCGAGCTTCTTACATCACGCCTGTGCCGGGCGGAGTAGGCCCTCTAACAGTGGCCATACTTATGAGAAACGTTGTTGAGGCATTTAAACTACAAAAGATCAAATTAGGCCATAAATTGGAGAACGATAGCAGGCCAATTCATTAGGCCGAATTTGACCCTCCGTAGCCCAAAACTTCTGTGAAGTTCTTTTGTGGGCGGAGGAGGGGAAAGGTGCTTGACCATGACTTTCAAGGAGAAATTAAGATCGGATAAGTTTCTCGTGACCAGTGAGATCGGGCCACCCAAGGGGATCGATGTACATGAGGCACTGGAAGACGCGGATCTATTAAAAGACAAGGTGGACGCGATAAACGTGACCGATATCCAAAGCTCTGTAATGAGATTGGGTTCGCTAGCAGTCTGCCGCCTCTTAAAAGAGAGAGGGCACGAGCCAATATACCAGCTTACATGCAGAGACCGTAACAGGCTCGCCCTGCAATCGGACCTTCTAAGCGCCGCTGTTCTTGGCATAGAGAATGTCCTTCTCTTGACAGGAGACTTTACGACCTTGGGTGACCACCCTCAGGCAAAGGCGGTCTTTGATATTGGTTCAGTCCAGCTTATCAGGGCAGCAAAAACACTCATGGAAGGAAAAGATATGGCGGGAAATGAGCTCAAAGGAAAGCCAAGCTTCTGCATGGGGGCTGTAGTAAACCCCGGGGCCGACCCTCTGGAGCCGGAGATCATGAAGATGGAGAAGAAGATAAGGGCAGGCGCTGAATTCTTCCAGACGCAGGCCGTCTATGATATTGAACAGTTCAAGAGATTTTTAGATATGTCTAAAGGGTTTGATACGGTGATCATGGCGGGTATCGTCATGTTAAAATCCGCTGGGATGGCCAAATTTATGAATAAGAACGTATCCGGCGTCTTTGTGCCGGAGAGCTTGATAAAAGAGATGGAAGAGACCAAGAATAAGGCCGAGACATCTATTGAGATAGCTGCAAGGCTAATAAAAGAACTAAAACCCTTATGCAGAGGCATCCATCTCATGCCGCTCGGATGGGATAAGAAGGTCCCAGCGGTATTGGAGAAAGCAGGCATATAGTGAACCCCGCACCTTCTCTTATTAAGAGCCGTGTGCGGAGTAAAATAAAATTAAAGGAAGGTGCGGGGTGAAGATAGCGTTTGCTGGAAAAGGCGGTACGGGGAAGACTACCCTCTCGGCCCTTTTTATACAGAGGTTAGCGGAGAAAGATAACGGCGTGCTCGCTGTCGATTGCGATCCGGACAGCAATCTCGGGATCGCACTCGGTTTCCAGGACGCCGACAAGATCATTCCGATAATAAAGATGGAGAAGCTCATAAAAGAGCGCATGGACATATCGATAGACGGAACATTGTTCAAGCTGAACCCAAAGATAGACGATATACCGGATAAGTTCTCAAAAAAGAATGGCAATATAAAGCTCATCGTCATGGGGGCGGTCAAGAAGGGCGGCTCCGGGTGTGTCTGCCCTGAAAACGCATTTGTGAAGAACCTGATAGAACACCTGGTATTGAAGCGAGGCGAAGACGTCGTAATGGACATGGAGGCCGGGGTCGAGCATTTCGGAAGAGGCACCGCGCAGTCATGCGACAGCGTGCTTGTCGTAGTGGAACCATCTAGAAAATCAATAGAAAGCGCTAAGAGGATCACGAAACTGGCAAAGGACCTGGGCATAAAGAATATCTTCGCGATAGCTAATAAAGTGAGATCCGATAAAGACAGAGAGTTCATAGAAGAAGGTCTGGGCAAAGACCTCGAGACTATAGAGGCGGTCCCGTTTAGCCAGGATATACTGGAGACCGACAAAACTGGGAAGATCATAAATGTAAGCGTTGATATCATTAATAAGATCAAGGCTATAGATTCGTTTTTGACAAAGCGCATAGGGAGGTAGTTGATGGCAAAGGACGTGAAGAAAAATAATAACCTAAAAAATATATTAAAAGAAGCGGGCGCAGCCACGGTTTGGGACAGGTACGAAGCCCAACTGCCGCAATGCGGCTTCGGCCAACTGGGACTATGCTGCAAAAACTGCAATCTCGGACCATGCAGGATAGATCCGTTCGGCGAAGGCGCTCAAGTCGGGGTCTGCGGAGCCGACGCTGATACGATAAGCGCAAGGAACTTCGCCCGCCATGTAGCCGCCGGAAGCGCATGCCACTCGGATCACGGAAGAGAGATAGCGCAGACGCTGCTTTTGGTCGGAGAAGGCAAGGCTCCAAGTTATGACATAAAGTCTCCTGAAAAGCTCCGCATGATAGCCGTAGAATATGGCATAGATCCCAACAAAGATATAAAGGAGCTCGCTAAGCTCGTTGCGACAAAGATGCTTGAGGAGTTCGGTAAACAGAAAGAAAAAATAACATTTCTCAAGAGGGCGCCGAAGAAACAGCAGGAGATATGGGATAAGCTTAAGATCTCACCTGTCGGAATAGACAGGCCCATAGTCGAGGTGATGTCCCGCACAAACGTTGGTGTTGACAATGACTATAAAAATATAACGTTGGGAGCGATGAAAGCGGCGTTGGCGGACGGTTGGGGAGGGTCGATGATAGCGACCGAGGCGACCGATATACTATTCGGCTCACCAAAAGCGATAAGGGCCAAGGTAAATCTTGGCGTACTAAAAGAGGATGAAGTAAATATCATAATCCATGGCCACGTCCCGCTCCTAAGCGACGTCATAGTGACGGCAGCCCAGGATGATGAGATGATAAAGCTGGCCAAGGAGAAAGGCGCTAAAGGGATTACTCTAAGCGGCGTCTGCTGCACGGCCAATGAGATCTTGATGAGAAGAGGTGTCCAGGTCGCGGGAAACTTCCTGCAACAGGAATTGGCAATAGCCACCGGGGCCGTCGAAGCCATGGTAGTGGATCTTCAATGCATCATGCCCGGCCTTACAAAGGTCGCGAGCTGTTTTCACACAAAACTCATATCAACGCATCCAAAGGCAAAGTTCCCAGGCATGACGCACATTGAATTCATTGAGGAGAAGGCCATGGAAATCGCAAAAGGAATAGTAAAGACCGCTGTTGAAAACTATCCCAACAGGGATAAGTCTAAGGTGACTATACCGAAAGAGACGATGGATCTTGTGGCCGGGTTCACACCCGAGAATATATTCTACTATCTTGGCGGAAAATTCAGGGCCACATATAGGCCGTTGAACGACGGTATAATATCTGGCAGGCTTAGAGGTATTGCTGGAATAGTAGGATGCGACAACCCGAAGTTGGAGAGCGGCCAGGCCCATGTAACCATGGTTAAAGAGCTCCTCAGGAATGACGTTTTGGTCGTGCAAACAGGTTGCGCCGCGCTCGCATGCGCCCAAGATGGCCTCTTGGTCCCGGAAGCGGCAGAGAAATACGCTGGAGAGGGATTAAGAGAAATATGTAATACAGTCGGTATTCCTCCTGTCCTACACCTCGGATCGTGTGTTGATAATTCTAGAATACTTATAGCGTGCTCGAATATCGTAAAGGAGGGCGGCTTGGGGAATGGAATAGATGAGTTTCCTGTCGCAGGAGCAGCGATAGAATGGATGTCAGAGAAGGCGACAGCCATAGGGCTATATTTTATCGCCTCAGGAGTCCCTGTAGTATTAGGAACACCGCTTCCGGTTACGGGAGCGAAAAAGATGACAAAATTCCTCACGGAGGAGATGGAGAGCCTATGCGGAGGAAAGTGGGTATTCGAGCCTGACCCTATAAAAGCGGCGCAGTTTATGATAGGCCATATGGATAAGAAGAGAGAGGCCCTTAAGCTAAAACCAGCTATGTACAAACCACGCCTTGTAAAGGTTTAACAATATAGACGGAGGAGATTATGTCGAAAATAGTGGCAGGCGCGGCGATGAGAGGCGCGCTTATAATTGCAGATAAAGCTCAAAAAGCCTTGGACGAGGCCATAAAAGAGAAGGGGAGAGAACAGAAAGTCGAATTCCCTGAAACGGCATTCTCTCTGCCTATGGCATATGCGATTTTGGGCGTTGAAGCAAAAACATTGGGTGACATGGAAGGGATCTTAAAAGAGACAAAGGACCTCATTGTCGATGAGCCCACGGATAAGTTATGGCTACCATATCTCGGTAACGCACTCGACAGCGGGATCGCTGCACTCTTAGGCGAGGAGATCTTAATGGCCGTAAGATATCTTTACGGCAAGGAGCCACAGCCCGACTGCAACGGATTCTTTACAGATACAATACTTCGAACCTTAGGAATTCAGCTTGTTGATGGGAGGATGCCCGGGTTTGCTGCGATATTGGGCGCTGCACCCAATAGCAAGATCGCTGTCGATATAGTGCGTGGATTCCAAAAAAGGAATATACTCTCCTTTGTAGGGTCAAGCGTAAATGGAGTTTCCATTATTGACCAGCTCAAAGAAGAGAAGGTGGAGATGGGCTGGGACAACTACATAGTTCCTTACGGCAGAGATATATTTTCGGCGGTGTACCCTCTGCACTGGGCGATCAGGGGTGCCTTGACATTTGGCGGCCATAAGAAAGGCGAGGCGGCAAAATGCCTTAAATATTGCCAAGAGAGGGTATTTGCCTTCGGCGTCGTATTGGGCGAGCTCGACGACGTAACGTACGCGGTTGGCGCCGGCGCCATCACTATGGGCTTTCCAATAATAGCGGACACAGACGTGCCTGAGATAATACCCAGCGGTATCTGTACATACGAGCACCTGGTCAAAGAGAAAGATCACAAGAAGATAGTCCAGCGCTGCATTGAGGTAAGAGGTGTCAAGGTCAAGATATCTGACATACCCATACCGGTCGCTTATAGCGCGGCCTTTGAAGGAGAGAGGATCAGGCGTGAGCATACACAGATCCAATTTGGAGGAAAATTCTCAACCGCATTTGAATTTGTGAAGAATGTAGCGCCAGGGGATATAGAAGACGGAAAGGTAGAGGTGATCGGCCCGGAGATCGACGATATGAAAGAAGGTGGGGCTTTTCCTCTCGCTATTTATGTTGAAGTCTCAGGGCGCAAGATGGAAAAAGACTTCGAGCCGATACTTGAGAGACAGATACACCATTATCTGAACGAAGCGATGGGTATCTTTCATATGGGCCAGAGAAACAACTGTTGGCTGCGCATAAGCAAGGAGGCGGCAAAGAAGGGGTTCAAACTCAGACACTTCGGCGTTATCCTTCACGCTAGATTCCATGATTCCTTCGGAAAGATCATAGATAAGGCACAGATAAAGATTTATACTTCACAGGAAGATGTAGAGCGCTTGATGCCTGAGGCTGAAACCGCATATAACCTAAGGGACGAACGCCTCGCGGGCATGACCGATGAGAGCGTAGATACTTTCTACTCATGCACATTGTGTCAGTCATTCGCCCCTAACCATGTATGTGTAGTGAAGCCTGAGAGGCTCGGCCTATGCGGCGCGTACAGCTGGTTAGACGCGAAGGCGTGTTACGAACTTAATCCTACCGGTCCAAACCAGCCGATCCTCAAAGGAAAGGTGCTGGACGCAGTAAAAGGGGAGTGGGAGGGCATAAATCAATTCATAAGAGATAAGTCAAACAAGACCTTAGAGACGTTTCATGGGTATTCTATAATGACATACCCTGAGACATCATGCGGGTGCTTTGAATGTATAATAGCGATCCTGCCCGAGGCTAATGGCTTTATGGTCGTCAATAGAGAGTACTCCGGACACACTCCGGCCGGCATGAAATTCTCTACACTTGCCGGTTCTATCGGAGGAGGCGCGCAGACACCCGGCTTTATGGGCATTGGCAAACTATACCTAGTCAGCAAAAAATTCTTAAGCGCCGACGGCGGCCTCAAGAGGCTTGTCTGGATCCCAAAAGAATTGAAAGAAGCCTTGGGGGAGAAACTTAAGAAGAGGTGCAATGAGGTGGAGCAAAACCTCTTCGACAAGATCGCGGATGAGACAAAGGCCACAGAGCCAGATAAATTACTGGAATATTTGACACAGGTAGACCATCCGGCATTGAAGATGCCGCCACTCATGTGAACAAACTGAATCGGTTTTCGTCCAGCGGTTAGCGGTTTGCGAAAAAGCGCAAACCGCTAACCGAAGCCCGCTAACCGCAAAACTATTTTTAAAGGAGCTGTCATGGCGATAAGT
>JAZFTF010000181.1:0-8105 GCA_036446495.1 Candidatus Omnitrophota bacterium
CTTATGATCCTTCCTTTAGTTAAGTCGTAAGGCGATAGTTCCATCAATACCTTATCGCCTCGCAATATCCTGATAAAATGCATTCTCATCTTTCCTGAAACATGTGCCAGTACTTTGTGGCCGTTCTCCAACTCTACTTTAAACATAGCGTTTGGAAGAACGTCTAGTACCGTGCCCTCAACTTTTATTGCTTCTTCTTTTGCCATTCTGTCAATATCTCCGGATTTTTGTCAGTGATCAATATTGTGTGCTCAAAATGCGCCGACAGCTTTCCATCTTTTGTTACGACGGCCCAGCCGTCTTCCATTATCTCGACTTCGTAGGTACCCTCGTTGACCATTGGCTCTATTGCTAAGGTCATGCCGGATCTTAGGATCGGCCCCTTATTTGGTTCTCCGAAGTTCGGTATCTCCGGGTTTTCGTGTATCTTTGAGCCTATCCCATGGCCTACAAGCGCCCTGACAACGCTATACCCATGCGACTCGACATATTCTTGTATAGCATGAGATATGTTTGTCAGCCGTTTTCCCGCACGAGCCTCTTTTATGCCTACATAGAGTGATTCTCTGGTAACGTCTATTAGTCTTTCGACAGAGCTGCTCACGCTTCCGACCTTGTATGTCCGCGCCCCGTCAGCGTAATAACCGTCGTATAATACCCCGACGTCGATACTCAATAGATCACCGTCTCTTAATATCCTGCCCTTTTTCGGGATACCGTGAACAACCACGCTGTTTACGGATGAGCAGATGTTTCCCGGAAAGCCCTTATAACCCTTGAACGCGGGAACGCAACCCTCTCGGGTGATTATCCTCTTAGCCTCTATGTCGATATCTTTGGTACTCACCCCGGGCTTGATAATCTCCTCAACCTCATTTAGGGTCATGGCGATAACCTGCCCGGCGTTCCTCATGAGGGCGATCTCATCGATTGATTTAAGTGAGATCAAGCAAGACCTTCTTTTTTAAAGTAATCTTTTAAAGAACTAAACAGTTCCTGGACATCAAGATCGCCGGACACTTCGGTCAATGTGTTTTCACTTTTATAGTAATCGAGCAGGTCCTTTGAAGTCCTTTCATAAACTTCCAATCTATTCTTTACGGTTTCTTCCTTGTCATCCTCTCGCTGGTAGAGCGGTGTTTGGCATTTGTCGCAGATCCCTTCTCTTGCGGGGGGGTTATTCTTTACATGATATATCGAACCGTCCTTAGGGCATATGCGCCTGCCCGAGAGCCTCTTTATTACTACTGGTACGGTCGTTTTGAAGTACAGCACCTTGTCTATCGAGATGCCGGTGGCGCCCAGTTCCTTGCTGAGGCTTATGGACTGTATTTTTGTCCTGGGGTAACCGTCGAGTATGAAACCTTCCTTGGCATCCGACTTTGCGATCCTCTGCACGACGATCTCAGTTACCACTTCATCAGGAACGAGTTCGCCTTTATCCATGTAGGATTTGGCCTTAAGCCCAACTTCGGACCCTTCCCTTACAGACTCCCTCAGCATATCCCCTGTCGATATATGAGGTATCTTATATACTTTAGAAAGAACTTCCGCTTGCGTACCTTTTCCCGCGCCGGGTGGACCCAATAATACCAGCCTCATCCGTCTACGCTCCTTTCATTGCTGACGATTGCCGAGCTTCGCCGAGATGATCTCGCCGAAGCGGCGGAATTGTGCACTATAGTAAAGCGAAGGCGGATCATCTTCGCCCTCTGATCCTGCCGCGCTTCATGAAGCCGTCATAATGTCGCATCAACAGTTGTGACTCTATCTGCCTCATGGTATCAAGCATGACACCTACAATGATCAGCAGTCCTGTACCGCCAAAAAAGCTGGCAATAAGATAAGGTACTTTCATAGATGCGCTTATAATAGTTGGCAATACTGCTATGAGCGCTAGAAAGAGCGCTCCGGGCAGCGTGATCCTCGTCATTATAAAATCCAGATATTCAGCAGTTGCCCTCCCGGGCCTTATCCCGGGTATGAACCCGCCGTACTTCTTCATGTTGTCAGCTATGTCGATAGGGTTAAAAGTGATCGCCGTATAGAAATAACAGAAGAATATAATAAGCAACGAATATATTATGTTGTAAAGCCAATCGCCTCTATTTAGAGCTCCTGCCATGCTCTGCACGAAAGCATTTGGCACTATCGCGGCGATCGTCGCTGGAAAGAGTATCAAAGACTGCGCAAAGATGATCGGTATGACACCGGCCTGGTTGACCCGTAGTGGTATATAGGTGCTCTGTCCACCATATACCTTCCTGCCTATTATCCTCTTTGCGTACTGTATAGGTATCTTTCTTTGCCCCTGAGTAGTCATGACTACCGATAGGACTACTGCTACAAGCATCACTGCCAGAAGTACAAGGGTAAAAGGCTGCAACTGGCTTGTCGAAGACGAAGCCGTGGGCCTGACCAGGCTTATCAGCTGTATGACTGCGGTTGGCAGCCTGGAGATTATACCTACGGTTATTATAAGCGATATACCGTTTCCTATGCCTCTTTCCTGTATCTGCTCTCCGAGCCACATGATAAAGGCAGTGCCGCTGGTAAGCGTTATTATTGTGAGTATTCTAAATGGCCACCCGGGCATCGAGACTATCTGCATCCCCTGGAAACGCGCCGGATTCTCGAGCCACAGTGCTATAAAGAACGATTGGATAATCGCCAGGACAATCGTGCCGTAACGCGTGTATTGAGTGATCTTTTTGTGCCCGGCCTCTCCTTCTTTTGCAAGTTTCTCGAGAGCTGGTATTACCGCCGTTAGAAGCTGTAGTATGATAGAGGCCGATATATAGGGCATTATGCCCAACGCGAATATGGTCAAGCGCGACATCGCTCCTCCGGCAAACATATTCATGATCCCGAAGAGTGTCCCCCCCTGGGTTCGCGCGATGTTGTCAAAGAACAGAGCCAACTTCCCCCCGTCAATGCCGGGCGTAGGTATATAAGCCCCTAACCTGTAGATCACTATAATGCCTAAAGTGAATAATAATTTCTTTTTTAGATCCGGTATTTTAAATAGATTCGCCAGCGCTTGTAACATTATTGCTTTTTATTTTCTTTTGTTTTAGGTTTGGTCTCTACCTTTATTATTTCGGCTTTTCCGCCGGCTTCTTCTATTTTTTTCTTTGCGCTCGAAGAGAATGCGTGAGCACTTATGGTGACGCCTTTCTTCATTTGTCCATCGCCTAGTATCTTGATGAGTGCGGATGTCTTCTTTACAAGCCCGCAATCTTTTAGGACCTCAGGTGTGATTATCTCCTTGTTCTTTATAAGGTTGAGTGATTCTATATTTACCACCTGGTATATATTATCGGTTCTTCCGGAAAAACCTCTCTTGGGTATTCGCCTGATCAAGGGCATCTGCCCACCCTCAAAACCCTGCCTCAGCTTTCCGCCCGATCTCGAGTGGGCCCCCTTGTGGCCCCTGCATGATGTCTTCCCATGGCCCGAACCAACTCCGCGCCCTAGACGTTTTTTATTCTTCCTTGCTCCTTTAGGTAGCGTTAATTTATTTAATAGCATGACTTCTATCCTCTGCTTAGACGCATCTTGCTGAGCCCATCAAGTGTCGCTTTTACAACGTTTATGGGGTTGCTGGAGCCCAACGATTTAGTCAGTATGTCCTTGATACCAGCTGCCTCACAGACGGCCCTGACAGCGCTTCCTGCAATAACACCGGTTCCAGGAGAGGCTGGTTTAAGAAGCACCTTCGCGGCTCCGTAGCGGCCCATCATCTCATGGGGTATAGTCGTCTCTTTGAGCGCGACCTTAACCATATGTTTTTTTGCCGTGATCAATGCCTTTTTGATGCATTCCGAGATCTCATTCGCCTTGCCTAGTCCGTAACCTACGCTGCCGTTGCAATTACCTACCACAGCTATAGTGCTGAATGAGAATCGCCTTCCACCTTTGACCACCTTGGCGACCCTGTTTATGGTGACCACCTTTTCTTGCCACTCTTCTCCAATGTTTTCTTGCGCAGAAAATTTTTTCTTATCTTTTGTATTAATCTTTTGCTCCGTCAAGTTTATGGACTCCTTTTTCTTTCTTAAAGGTTATGCCTTCTTTTATAGCGGCTTCTGCGAGGGCTTTTATCCTGCCATGGTACATATAACCGCTCCTGTCAAATACCACTCTTGTTATGCCTTTCTCACGTGACTTTTTCGCGAATATCGCACCTAGTGAAGACGCGGCCTTGACGTTGCCGCCATAGGCGATCTGGGTCCTTACGTCTGGGTTGGATGTCGAGACTGAGACGAGTGTCTTGTGTGCCATGTCGTCAACCAACTGGACATGCAGATTTTTCGGGCTGCGGTGTATGACCATCCGCGGCCTATCTGCTGTGCCGGATATCTTCTTACGGATCTTTTTGTGTCTTCTCTCTCTGCCTGTGATCTTTCTCATTTTATACCACCGCTTTTCCCGCTTTACGACGGACATGCTCCCCCGCGTATCGCACGCCTTTCCCTTTGTATGGCTCAGGCTTGTAGTATGCCCTGATCATCGCTGCTACTTCACCAACGAGTTTTTTGTCCGTTCCCTCTACAGTGATCTGCGTGGGTTTTGGGGTTTTTATGGATATGCCTTCCGGGATGGAGAAATTTATAAGGTGCGAAAACCCCAGTGATAGATTTAGGACCTTTCCCTGTATCGCAGCCTTGTAGCCGACGCCCTGGATCTCAAGCTGTTTGGCGTATCCCTTTGAGACACCTATCAGCATATTGTTTATCAAGCTTCTGTAGAGCCCATGTTGCGATAGGGCGTTTTTCTCATCCGAAGGGCGCGATACGCTTACTGTGTTATCCTTTACCGTTACCTTAAATGCCTCCGGTATGCTTAGATCGAGTTTACCTTTAGGCCCCTCGACATGGACGTTATTGTTCTGGACCTGTACTTTTATGCCACTAGGTATAGCTATAAGCTTTCTTCCTACTCTTGACATGACTTAACTGACCTCCAGAAGTATCTCTCCGCCGAGATTTTTCTCTTTGGCTTCTTTATCAGTTAGAATACCACTAGATGTAGAGATTACGGATATCCCAAGGCCTCCGAGTACCGGCAACAACTCATCTTTGCCTTTATAGATCCTCAAACCCGGTTTTGATATTCTTTTAATATTCCTAATATAGGGTGTCTTATCATCGTTGAACTTTAAATATATGCGAAGCGTGCCCTGTTTGTCATCGGACATCTTCTTATAGTTCTCTATAAAGCTTTCTTCTTTGAGGACCTTCAGTATGGCTTCTTTAATATTTGAAGCCTTTACGTCCACTTTTTCTTTACCCGCCGATGAGGCATTCCTTAACTGTGTTGCCATATCAGCGATCGGATCTGAAACGCTCATGTTTTTCGCTCCTTCCGCGCTTATTTACCAGCTAGCCTTGAGCACGCCGGGGATCTCGCCACGCGACGCCATCTCTCTGAAGCATATCCTGCAGAGCTGAAATCTGCGCATAAATCCCCTTCTGCGGCCACATTGGCAGCATCTATTGTACTTTCTGACCTTGTATTTTGGTTCTTTTTTCTGTTTTTCTACTAGCGCTTTTTTAGCCATTAGATCTAACCTTGCCTCTTGAAGGGCAGGCCCATCAGTCTTAGTAGGTGATGAGCTTCCTCTTTCGATTTTGCGTTTGTGACTATTGTTATATCCATACCGTGCACTTTTTCTACCCTGTCAAACTCTAGCTCCGGAAAAATGGTCTGTTCTTCCAGGCCGAGCGAATAGTTTCCGGACTGGTCGAATGATTTGCCTGATACGCCTTTAAAGTCTTTTAAAGACGGCAGGGTTATGTTGATAAGGCGGTCCAGGAATTCATACATATATCTTTTTCTAAGAGTGACCTTGCAGCCTACAGGAGAGCCTTTTCTTATCTTGAAGTTAGAGATCGCTTTCCTAGCCTTTGTGATCACGGCGCGCTGTCCTGTTATTTGAGAAAGCTCATTGGCCACTTCTTCCAGGATCTTTATGTCCTCAGCGGCACTGCCCATACCGACGTTGACCACAACCTTTAAGACTTTTGGGACCTCCATGGGGTTCTTGTAGTTCATGATCTTCATGATCTCAGGTACGATCTCTTCCTTATATCTTTGATATAATCTCTCAGCCATCTATCTACACCATCTCCTTACACTTTTTACAAAAGCGTGACTTTGTGCCGTCGCTAAGCAACGAGAGCCCTACTCGTGTCGGCCGATTACAGCTTTTACAATGGATCGACAGTTTCGATATGTGTATCGGGTTCTCTCTCTGGATTATGCCGCCCTGCTGGTCCTGCCGTGTCTTGCGTGTGCACTTCTTGACAAAGTTTACACCCTCTACGATAGCGGTCCCTTTTTGCGGGAAGATACGCAACACCTTGCCTGTCTTGCCCTTGTCCTTGCCGGCTAGGGCTGTTACCGTGTCACCTTTTCTTATTTTTACTCTCTTCGCATTCACTATACCACCTCTGGCGCTAACGATATTATCTTCATGAACTTCTTATCTCTGAGCTCGCGGGCCACAGGGCCAAATATCCTTGTGCCACGGGGATTAAGTTGGGCGTCTATTATAACGACCGCGTTTGTGTCGAACCTAATGCACGATCCGTCCGGTCTTCTTATAGGGTACTTGGTCCTTACGATGACACCTTTAACCACCTCGCCTTTTTTGACTATAGCGTCAGGCGTGGATTCTTTTATATTGCAGGTTATTATATCGCCGATCTTGGCCGTTCTCGTGCCGGATTTTCCGATGACCCCTATACATGAAGCCTCGCGGGCCCCTGTGTTGTCCGCAACTATAAGGCGTGTTTGCATCTGTATCACTTTAGCACCTCTACTAAACGCCAACGCTTCGTCTTCGATATAGGCCTGGTAAGCGATATGGTAACGAGATCTCCTATCTTGGCCTTGTTCTCTCCGTCATGCGCTTTGTATTTCTTATGCTTCTTTAATACGCGTCTATAAACGGGGTGTCGCGTTGTCCTGACGACATCGACCGTTATAGTCTTGTCCATCTTATCGCTTACGACAACACCCTTCATGGTTTTAAGCGTTTGTTTATTCATCTTGCTTCTGTGCCTCGTTGGGTTAATATAGTTTCTATCCTGGCGATCTCTCTGCGCGCCTGGCTCATCTTGTGTGGTTTTTCTATGCGGCCCATCTTCGCCTGCTGCCTAAGCTCGAAGAGTTCCTTTTTTATGCCGCCTTTCTTTAGCGCGAGTTCGTCGTTTGTCATCTCCCTTAACTGCGATGCCTTAAGCTTCATCTTATCAGTGGCTCCTTGTTACGAATCTTGTCCTGATAGGTAATTTATGGGCGGCCCTTCTCATTGATTCTTTAGCAAGCTCTAGAGGTATGCCTTCCATTTCAAAGAGCATCTTCCCTCTTTTTACGACCGCTACCCAGTGATCGGGTGCGCCTTTGCCTTTTCCCATCCTTGTCTCAGCTGGTTTCTTCGTGGCCGATTTGTCCGGAAATATCCTGATCCAGACCTTTCCGCCACGTTTCACGTGGCGCATAAGTGCCACCCTGGCTGCTTCTATCTGCACATTTGTTATCCACGCATTTTCGAGCGCCTGCAGGCCGCACTCTCCGAACGATATTTGAGAGCCTTTGAAGCTGATGCCCCTACGCTTTCCTCTTTGATATTTCCGATATTTTACCCTTTTGGGCATCAGTACCATTGCTTACACCTTTTCCTTTGATTATATCGCCTTTGTATGTCCATACTTTTACGCCGATCAGGCCGTATGTAGTGTGCGCTTCCGCGAAGCCGTAATCTACATTCGCCCTCAGCGTCTGTAGGGGTATCGATCCCTGTTTATACTTCTCTCTTCTGGCTATCTCGGAACCGTCGAGCCTTCCGCCTACTTCTAATTTTATGCCACCGATCCCCTGTCCCATAGCGTTCTGGACTGCCTTCTTCATGACCCTCCGAAACGGTATTCGTCTCTCAAGCTGTAGGGCTATGTTCTCAGCTACGATCTGCGCATCGCACATAGAGTTTTTCACCTCTTTTATCTCAATAAAGACGTCTGTCTTTGCCAGATCCTGAAGTTTCTCTTTGAGTTTGTCGATCTCCGAGCCCCTTCTTCCTATTATTACCCCGGGTCTTG
>JAZFTF010000182.1:0-11055 GCA_036446495.1 Candidatus Omnitrophota bacterium
GCGCTATCCGGTCCTCATCAATGCCCGTTGTACCTATAACGATGGCCTTCCCCAGCTCCTGGGCTATCGATAAATTCTTTATCGTCGCTTCAGGCGTCGTGAATTCTATCAAGACATCGCAGTCCTTTATCACAACCCGCGCATCGTCGTTTAAATCGAAAGCTCCGGCTAATTCCAGCCCATTCTCTTCTTCTATAAGCTTTATTATGCGGGACCCCATTCTGCCTTTAGATCCGCTCACAGCTATCTTTATCATTGGAAACCCCTTTTGTAGCGTATAGCGTTTAGCGTTTAGCGTATAGCAAATAGCATATAGCGGATAGCGTATAGCGGATAGGAAAAGAAAAACCAATTCTTTTTTAAGCTATACGCTATGCGCTCTACGTTAATCATTTGTTTACTCAATCAACCCCTGCTTTTTCAAAACCGTCTTCAATTTTTCTACAGTCTCTGCCTTGGGCGGGCAGAGAGGGAGCCTCCATTCCGGATCGATAAGTTTCATGAGCCCCATCGATGCCTTTACCGGAATAGGATTTGTTTCTATGAACATAGCCTTAAATAATGGAGTAAGTTTAATATGGAGCTTGCGTGCCTCTGTTACATCGCCCGCCAAACATAGATCCACAAGCCGCGAGATCTCCTCGGGCACAATATTGGCCGCCACAGAAACAACGCCTACGCCCCCTATGCTCATTATGGGGAGTGCGAGAGAATCGTCTCCACTAAAGACCGCGATGTCGCAAAGCGCGAGTATCTGGCTAGCCAGATCCAGACTGCCGCTCGCCTCTTTTATCGCCACGATATTATCTATCTTGCTCAAGCGCTCTACTGTCTCGGGCAGTATAGATATGCCGGTCCTGGAAGGCACATTGTAGAGCATCACAGGAATATCGGCCGCATTCGCTATCTTCTTATAATGGAGATACTGGCCTTCTGGAGTGGGCTTGTTGTAGTACGGCATAATAGAAAGTATCCCGTCGCAACCGACTTTCTTAGCATGCCTTGTCAAACTTACTGCCTCTTCGGTGTTGTTCGACCCGGCCCCGGTTATGACAGGTACCTTCTTGTTAACAGCATCAACCGTGATCTCCATCAATCTCTTCTGTTCATCGTGCGACATGGTCGCGGCCTCTCCCGTGCATCCACACGGGACTATACCGTCGGTCCCTTTATCCAGATGGAACTTGATAAGTTCCCTGAATTTCTTCTCATCTATCTTTCCATCCCGAAATGGGGTCACAAGCGCTACAAAAGAACCTTTAAACATATGTCATTCCCCCTTTGCATACAACGTTCGCTTCGCCTTCCAGATATATATCTTTCACCTTATTCTTAACTACATTGAAATAGACCCTTAAGACTTCACCGCTCCTGGTAATGACATCGATATGCGGCCTTAACCCGAATATCAGATTCGCGATTATCGCTGAGGCAGAGGCTCCTGTGCCACAAGCGTATGTCTCCGCTTCCACCCCGCGCTCATAGGTCCTGACCTTGATCTCTTTGAGGTTTACAATTTTCACAAAATCTACGTTTGTGCCTTTAGGTTTAAACGCTTTGTGGAATCTAAGCTTAGAACCCAATGCCTCGACATCTACTTTATCTATATTGTCCAGAAATACTACCGCATGAGGCACACCTGTATTTATAGAATGCACCTTATAAACCTTCTTACCTATTGTGATCTTTCTATTGAGCTTCACCGCCTTGGGGTCGGTCAATCTGATCTTTACCTTTAGCCCCGTCACCTCGGCATCTATGATACCGGCACCCGTCTCTATCTTCAGCCAGCCTTTGCGCGCAAGGGCTAGGTTCATATCCTTTGAGACTATATTATTTTCTACAGCGTAGAGGGCCGCGCATCTCGAACCGTTACCGCACATATCGACTTCGGAACCATCAGGGTTGAATATCCTCATCCTGAAATCCGCTCTTTTCGAATCCTCTATTACAAGCACCCCGTCAGCGCCTACAGAAAGCCTTCTTTCGCAGAGCCTCTTGGCAACGCCAGGCAAAGAGTCGCTCCAAGCAGATCTCTTCGCCGCCCTGTTATCGATAACGATAAAATCGTTGCCGCTGGCAACCATCTTCGTAAAACGCAACTCCCCTGTCATCTTAACTCCCTCGGTATGATCTCGCCTCTGACCAGGTCCCTGTAACTCTCCCGTTCTCTTACAACATAGAACTTGTCTCCTATCACCATGACCTCGGCTACTCTGGGGCGCGAGTTATAATTGCTCGACATGGTAAACCCATAAGCCCCCGCGCTCATGACTGCTAAGAGATCCCCGTCTCTAACTACAGGCATCCTCCTCGCCTTTGCCAAGAAATCGCCGCTCTCGCATATAGGACCGACTATGTCAGCAATCATATAATGCGAACTCTTGTGCGCCTGGCGGGTTACAGACTGTATATTGTGATAAGCGTTATAGTGCGAGGGGCGCACGAGATCGTTCATGCCTGCATCTACGATCACAAATTTCTTATTGTAACTCTCTTTAACATAAGAGACCTTGGTTACAAGGATACCGCTGTTGCCAGCAATAAAACGGCCGGGTTCCAGTATAAGCTTAAACCCTATCTTCTTTATTATAGGCAGGACCGCTTTAGCGAAACGTTTTGCCGTCTGCGGTTTCTCCCTGTTGTAGACTATTCCCAAGCCGCCTCCTATATTCAGATACTCTAAAGGAATAGGCGACTTCTTTACAAAAGAGTACACCCTCTTTAACGCCCTTACATAAGGCCTGGAGCGAGTGATCTGTGAGCCTATATGTACATGGAGCCCTCTTATCTTTAAGTTCTCAAAAACATCCGAGCGTTCCAGTATGCGGCGCGCGGCTTCGAAGTCTATGCCAAACTTGCTCTCGCTCATACCCGTTACTATATACCTGTGGGTCTTCACTGCAACATCGGGATTTAGCCTTAAACAGACATCGACGACTCTATTGAGCTCTTTCGCTACGCTGTCAAGAAGGTTTATCTCCGGAAGGCTCTCAGCATTAAAGAAGAGTATTCCAGAGCGTATAGCGTCTTCTATCTCCTGCCTGCTCTTTCCTATTCCGGCAAATACTATCTTCTTGGGATCCACACCCAGCTTGAGCGCTTTATAAAGCTCACCACCACTGACTATGTCGAGCCCGGCCCCTTCCTTTGTCAAGGTCCGGCAGACGGCAAGATTGGAGTTCGCCTTCATGGAGAAGCATATAAGAGGATCGACGCTCGAGAACGCCCTCTTTATCTTCATATAATGGTCCACCAACGTATAGTGGCTATATAGATAAAATGGCGTCCCTACCTTTTCGGCTACGCTAGCTACACCGACCGATTCACAGTATAGATCATTATGCTTGTATCTGAATTCATGCATTGTTCAATATATTCTCCCATTTGCTAATAACTTCTTTTACCATCTCCGGGTTGGTCCCGCCTTCCGATCTTACTGAGGCGACGGATCTTTCAGGGTCTATGAGCTTCTTTACTACCTTGGCAGACAGGTTGTCCGAGAACGATCTGAACTTCTCTTCAGATAGATCGGATATATTCACATCGTTCTTTATGCAATACTTTATTATTTTTCCGGTGATATCATGGGCCTCTCTATAAGAATGGCCCTTCTTCACCAGTAGCTCCGCAATGTCTGTAGCATAGAGGAATTCGTTCTCCAGCACCTTCTTCCTTACGCTCTCCTTATTGACCTTCAAGCCTCCTATAAGTTTTGCCGTAAGAGGGAGTATGCTCTCCAGGATCTCTATCGAGTCAAAGAGCGGCTCTTTATCGAGCTGGAGATCCCTGTTATAGGAAAGCGGCAGCCCCTTCATCATCACCGTGACGCTTGATAGATTCGCGTAGAATGTCCCCGAAAAGCCTCTTATGAGCTCCAGCACATCCGGGTTTTTCTTGTTGGGCATCATCGATGAACCAGTGGCGAAAGAGTCGTCGAGTTCGATAAAAGAGAACTCTTTAGTCAACCACAGTATCATATCCTCGGCAAAACGCGAAAGATGGATACCTAGGATCATCAGGGCCGATAAGATCTCCATAATAAAGTCCCTATCGCTTATAGCGTCTATACTGTTACGGCTGATCTTTGAAAAGACGAGTTCCTTTGCCACCATCCTTCTATTTATATTAAGTGATGTACCTCTAAGGGCCCCTGAACCGAGCGGCATCTCATCGGTCCTGACCTTCGCCTCTCTAAGCCTGCTCTTATCCCTCTCCAACATCTCCATATAAGCCAGCATCTGGTGGGACATAAGTATGCACTGCGCGTGCTGCAAGTGGGTATACGCCGGGATTATTACATCTATATTTTCTTTTGAGAACTTCAGTATAGCCCTCTGGAGTTCGGTCAAAAGGCCCACGATCGTATCTATGTTCTCCTTGCAGTACATCCTCATATCAAGGCTCACCTGATCATTCCTCGACCTGGCTGTATGAAGTCTCTCTTGAGCCACCTTACCGATCTTTTGTTGCAGAAGATCGGTAACAGCAGAATGTATGTCCTCATACTTGGACCTGCTAAACTTGAGGGTCCCCTTCTTCAGGCTGTTTCTGAGGTATTTTAGGCCCGAGACCAGCTTATCGGCGTCTCTCTTGGCGATAATACCGGTCTTTCCCAGCATCTTAGCATGCGCTATCGAGCCTTCTATATCGAACTCTGCAAGCTTCTGATCATAGTCTATGCTCGATGTAAACTCATGCACGGAAACGTCTGTCTTCTTTTGAAACCTCGATCCCCAAAGCTTCATGATATTCTCCTATTAGCGGTTATCGGTTAGCGGTGTGCGGTGTGCGCTAACCGAAAACCGCAAACCGCAAACCGAAACATGTTATTTCTTATAAGGCAGTCCCCATATCTCAATAAAACCTTTGGCCAGCTTGTGATCAAACTTGTCTTTTTCGGAATATGTGGCTAGCTCTTCCTTATACGACGAATAGGGAGACTTCCTGCCCACGACCGTAGCGAGGCCCGGTTCGAGCTTCAGCCTTATTGTGCCTGTAACGTTCTTCTGAGTCTGGTCTATAAATTTATCGAGCGCCTTTTTGAGTGGCGTATACCATAGGCCATAATAAATAAGATCCGCATATTTAAGCGATACAGCTTCTTTAAAGTGCGAAAGCTCTCTATCGAGAGTCAGGGATTCGAGAGCCTGATGTGCCGTCATCAATACAGCTGCCGCTGGGGCCTCGTATATCTCTCTCGATTTTATCCCTACGAGCCTGTTCTCGACCATATCGGATCTACCTATTCCGTAAGCGCCTGCCATGTCGTTGAGTCTATTTATCAAGTCCATTGGCTTTACCTTCTTCTCGTTTAGATATAACGGTATGCCTTTATGGAACCCTATCGTTATGTATTTAGGCGTTCTCGGAGCCTTTGACGAATCTTTCGTCATCTGGTATATGTCTTTCGGTGGTTCCTTCCATGGGTCTTCCAAAACACCGCACTCTATTGACATACCCCATAAATTCTTATCTATCGAGTAAGGGCTCTTCTTGGTAACATCTATGGGTATATTATTCACCTTAGCGTATCTTATCTGCGCCTCTCTGGAAGGAAACTCCCACTCCCTTACCGGAGCTATAATACCCAGCTTTGAATCCAGGGCCGCGATAGAGACCTCGAACCTTACCTGGTCATTTCCTTTTCCTGTACAGCCATGAGAGACGAATTGCGCGCTGACGCGCTTGGCCGCTTTCACAAGCCCCTTTGCGATTATGGGCCTGCTTAGAGCCGTAGCCAGATAGTATCTACCTTCATAGACAGCGTTCGCCTTCAGCGAGGGAAAGACAAAGTCATCGATAAACTCTCTCTTAAGATCATCGATTATAACTGAGCTCGCCCCGGCCTTAAAAGCCCTCTTCTTGGCCGGCTTAAAATCCCCGCCCTGTCCAACATCCGCCATATAAGCGACTACGCTAAAACCCCTGTCACAGAGCCACTTGATAGCAACAGAAGTATCGAGCCCTCCGGAATACGCAAGAACTACTCTCTTCATGTGTAAAACTCCTCATAATCAACGGTTTTCGGTTAGCGGTGTACGGTTAGCGCCGCAAACTTAAAACCGCTAACCGTTAACCGCGTTAGTTAACAATAAATATAGTAACGCCTTCTGGACATGGAGCCTATTCTCCGCCTGGTCCAAGACGATAGAATTGGGCCCGTCCAACACATCATCAGTTATCTCTTCTCCCCTGTGCGCGGGGAGGCAATGCATGACCTTGCAGTCTTTCTCTGCCTTTTTCAGCAAGGCAGAGTTGAGCTGAAAATCCTTGAAGGCCAAAAGCCTCTTCTTTCTCTCGTCTTCCTGTCCCATGCTTATCCATACATCTGTATATATAATATTCGCGCCTTTGACCGCGGAAGCGGGATCGGCAGAAAATAATATCTCCGCTCCGCTATTTTTGGCCAGTTCCGCGACCTCTCTTCTTATTTCGTCCTTCGGCTCATAGCCTTTAGGAGTTACAACATGCATATTCATGCCTTCAATAGCGGCACCGTACATCAAAGAGTTTAAGACATTATTACCATCACCCATAAAGACGAATTTTATAGAACTGTGATCAGAAAACTTCTCCTTTATAGTAAATATATCACTTAAACCCTGGCATGGATGCAAGAGATCGCTCAATCCGTTAACGACCGGTATCGTAGAACTCTTCGCCAGCTCCAGTATATCCTCGTGCTTATACGTCCTGGCCACTATGCCGTCTATATATCTCGAAAGGACCTTCGCGACATCAGAGACACTCTCTCTCACGCCGAGTTTTATCTGGTCAGGGCCCAGGTATATGGCGTGTCCGCCAAACTGCTCCATTCCCACCTCAAAAGATACTCTTGTCCTGTTAGAAGGTTTCTGGAATATAAGCGCGATCGTCATGCCTTTGAGCGGCTCCCCGTAAAACTTGTCCTTCTTAAGCGCCGAAGCAAGCTTAAAGATCCCTTCTATCTCTTTGACGTTTAAGTCTTTTATCGATATAAAATCTTTACTTCTTAGCATAGATATCCTCAAATACCTTATCCAGGATAGAGATCGCCTTATCCACTTCTTCCTTAGTGACTACAAGAGGCGGCATGATCCTCAATATATTATTTTGTGTACAGTTTATCAAAAGCCCTTTCTTCAAACACTCTTTATAAATATCATCCCCTTCTATATCGAGCTCAACGCCTATCATAAGCGCAACGCCTTTTATATTCTTGATAAAATTATACTTCTTCTTTAGATCGCCCAGCTTCTCTTTTATATAGTCTCCCATCATAACGGCGTTCTCAAGAAGGCCTTCTTCCTCTATCGCCTCGAAGGTCGCCAATGCCGCGCTCGAGCAGATCGGACTTCCTCCAAACGTAGAGGCGTGGCTGGAAGGGGTGAGCGTATACGCTACCCTCTCGGATGCCACGGCCGCGCCTATCGGCACGCCGCTGCCTAATGACTTGGCCAGGGTCATGACATCGGGCTGTATGCCAAAGTGCTGATAAGCGAAAAACTTGCCGCACCTGCCCATGCCTGTCTGGACCTCATCGAATATCAAAAGCATATCTTTATCGTCACACAGCTTTCTCACATTCTCCAGATAGCTCTTATCAGCAATATTTATCCCACCTTCACCCTGTATCGGTTCGAGCATAACAGCTACTGTCTTATCAGTGATAGCATCTTTTAACGCTTCAAAATCATTAAATGGAACGTGCCTGAACCCCTCAGGCAAGGGATCGAAGCCGATCTTTACCTTATCCTGTCCCGTAGCTGCTATAGTAGCCAGGGTCCTCCCATGAAAAGAGCCGACCATCGTAATGATCTCATATCTATTTTCTTTATTGCCATATTTTCGGGCCAGCTTTATAGCGCATTCGTTGGCTTCCGCGCCGCTGTTCGCGAAGAAGACCTTACCGGGAAAAGAGAGCTCGATGATCTTCTTGGCGAGGAGCCCCTGCATCTCGCTATAGTAATTATTAGAAACATGCATGATCTTCCCGGCTTGCTTAGCTAGAGCGGACGCCACCCTGGGATGGCAGTGGCCTATGCCGCTTACCGCCCATCCGGGAAAGAAGTCAAGATACTCATTTCCTTCCGCGTCCCAGACCTTAGCGCCTTTACCCTTAGCCAAGACTAAAGGTACCCGCGCATAAGTCGGCATAACATATTTTTTATATAGATCAACGATAGATCCTGTATCCATAGGTTTAACCCTTGCCCTTTACTATCTGTGTCCCTATCCCTTCATCAGTAAATATCTCCAACAGAAGCGCGTGCGTAAGGCCGCCGTTTATAATATGTATCTTGTTGACACCTTCTTTCAAAGCGGCCACACACCCTTTTACTTTAGGTATCATACCTTCGCCTACCTTCTTCCTGGCCATAAGCCCCTTTACCTGTTTTATGGTAAGGGTGGATATTAGAGAGTCCTCGTCATCCTTGTCTCTATATATCCCATCAACATTCGTAAGGAGCGCCAGCTTTTCGGCCTTAAGATAGGTCGCTACGGCCGCGCTCGCCTCATCGGCATTGATATTATAAGTCTTTCCGTCTTTCCCTATTCCGAGAGGAGAGATCACGGGTATAATGCCGCGCTTAAAGACATCCTCTATCTTATGTACATTTATAGAGACTATCTCACCGACATATCCGATGTTGCCGTATCTCGCGTTCCTCCTTACCTTGACAATATGGTTCTTTCTGGTAAGACTCTGGGCCTTGCCGCCGAGCTGCCTTATCTCCTTAACGATCTGCCTGTTCACCCTGGTTATGACCTCTTTTATCGCCTCGATAGACCTCTCGCCTGTCACCCTCAATCCTCTTACAAAGCGCGACTTTATCCTCTTCTTCTCAAGCCTCTTGTCTATGTACGGACCGCCCCCGTGGACTATAACAGGATACATCCCCGCATAGCTCATGAATATAATATCCTCAAGAATAGCCTTGCGCTTCTTCTTGTCCACCAATATACTGCCGCCATACTTTATCACTATGACCTTCTCTTGGAAGGCCTTTATGTAAGGCAGCGCCTCTATCAATATCTCCGCTTTCTTTATGGCTTCCTGCATACGCTTCCACGTCCCATTGTCCGGTTTACGGTTTTCGGTTTGCGGCGCGAACTGCTAACCGAAATACCCATTTTCTCAAGTGCTGTAATTCGCGTTTATCCTTACGTAATCGCTCGACAGATCACATGTCCACATATGATAGTCTTTGCTCCCGGCGTTGAGGTCCACGGTTACGTCGATATCTTTGTGTTTAAATAATCTTCTCAGGGCAACCTTATCCTTTACATAATTTGAACCGCCCTTGACGACCTTCGTCTTGCCAAGATATATATCAAGTTTATCCGGGTTGAATATCACGCCGCTCGATCCCACGGAAGCGGCGATCCTGCCCCAGTTCGGGTCCTGGCCATATAGGGCCGTCTTGAAGAGCATAGAGGTGGCGAGCCTTCTCGCGATCCTCTTGGCCCCCTCTATGGTCTTGGCGTTATTTATATTTATCCGGACGAACTTCGTCGCGCCTTCCCCGTCTTTCACAAGCGCCTTCGCCAGATATTCGGTGATCTCGTTTACCACCTTGCAGAAGACCGGAAAATCTTTGTCCCTTTTATCCAAAAGATCATTCCCCGCACTTCCGTTTGCAAGCGCTATGACCGCGTCATTCGTACTCATGTCTCCATCGACCGATATCGCATTAAAGGACCTCTCGACCGCCTCCGTGAGCGCCAGCTTCAAAGCCCTCCTTGTAATATATACATCGGTCGTTATAAAACATAGCATCGTAGCCATGTTCGGATGGACCATACCCGCGCCTTTCGCTATAGCTCCGATAGATACATCTTTACCTTTGATCCTTATCTTAAATGCGATCTCTTTGACTACTTTATCAGTGGTCAATATCGCCTCGGCCACGTGGTGGCCCTCCTCCCGGCTTAAGTTCTGCGCCAACTGAGGAATAGCCGCTTCTATCTTCTTCATGGGAAGCTGTTTGCCTATAATACCGGTAGACGCTACAAGAACATCTTCCTTGGGGATATTGAGCGCCTTGGCCGTCAACTCTGTCATGAGATAGGCATCCTTCAATCCCTTACTACCGGTACAGCAATTGGCGTTGCCGCTATTTACTATAACAGCTTGCGCGATAGTCTTGGTCAGGTGTTCTTTAGAGACGATTATGGGAGCGGCCTTTACCCTGTTCTGCGTAAACATACCGCACGCCACAGCCGGTACATCTGAAACTATAAGCCCAATATCTCTCTTTCTTCTCTTTATACCGCAGTTTATCCCAGCGGCCCTGAAATCTTTAGGCGTTGTAACCCCGCCCTTTATCTTGATCATGTGATTAAACCTTCCTTCTCATCAAAATTGCACATTATATTCATATTCTGCGCAGCCTGGCCTGCCGCGCCTTTTATAAGGTTGTCTATACAAGAAACTATTATGGCCATAGAGCCTGAGACCGTGACACCGATATCGCAATAGTTGGTATTGACCACATCTCTGACCTCGGGCAGCCTGTCGGATGAGACCCTTACAAAGGGCTCGGTCCTGTAGAACTTTCTATATACGCTCGCGAGCTCTTTAGTATCGATATCTTTCTTAAGCTTGAGATATATAGTCGATAGAATACCCCTATTAATCGGAATAAGGTGCGGCGTAAAGACGATATCGACCACCTTATTCGTCACTTTGGCAAGCTCCTGGTTTACCTCGGGCTTATGCTGATGGGCGTTTACTTTATATGCCTTGAGGTTCTCATTTACCTCCGAGAAACTGAGAGGCAGAGCCGCTTTCCTGCCGGCCCCTGTAACACCGGTCTTGGAGTCCACGATGATCGTATCCACTTTGGCTATACCCTGTTTTACGATAGGGAGGCACCCCAATATTATAGATGTAGGATAACAACCCGGGTTCGCTATAAGCTGTGCCTTATTTATCTTGTCCCTGTATACCTCCGGCAATCCATAAACAGCCTCTTTCAGATTGTCCAAATCCGTATGCTGGGCATCGTACCACTTCTCATACATCCCTGCCGGTAGCCTGTAGTCGGCACTAAGATCGATCACTTTCTT
>JAZFTF010000183.1:0-5848 GCA_036446495.1 Candidatus Omnitrophota bacterium
CTTTCCATCATAAAAAGAGACCATCGATCCCACCGCTTCCTTGCCGCGAATATTAGATATGTCGAACGCTTCTATTCTCTTGGGCCTGCGTTTGAGGCGAAGAATAAACTTAAGCTCATCTATCTGGTCGAGAGGGCCCGGAACGCTGCGCTTGGTAACGATTGTGCTTAGGTTCCTTATCCTATCCCTTATACGCACCGCCTCTTCGAAATCGAGTCTCCTGGATACCTCTTCCATGCGCCGTGAAAGCTTATCCAACAACTTGCTGCGCCTGCCATCCAGAAACATCTCGATATCTCTGGCCGTCTTCCTGTATGTTTTTTTATCGATCTTCTTCCGGCAGGGTCCCGGGCATTTCGCTATATGGTAATTCATGCAAAGCTTCCTGCCCATTTTTTTACATACCCTTAGAGGAAATACGGTGCGCATAAAAGCTACCGCCTGCCTTAAAAGCCTAACATTAGTATATGGGCCGAAGTACAAGGCCCCATCGGCCTTCTTTCCCCTGACGATCAATAATCTGGGGTACTCTTCGTTTGAGGTAAGCTTAAGATAAGGATAGCTCTTGTCGTCTTTGAGATCTATATTGTACTTCGGGTTGACACTCTTTATCAGACCGGCTTCATAGATAAGAGCCTCTGCTTCCGAATTAGTCTTTATGTAATCTATTTTTTTTATCTCTGATACAAGGTGATCGATCCTGACAGGGTGACCGGATCTCGCAAAATAAGAAGAGACCCTCTTTCTAAGGGATCCCGCCTTGCCCACGTATAGGACCTGACCCCTGACCCCTCTCATTATATAGACGCCCGGCGAATCGGGAAATTTCTTTACTGCATCCTTAATATCCATCTTAAAAATTTCCCTAGCTCTTTGACGTGCAAAATTTGCAATCCCGTGAAATATATCAACGCCCCGAGCGTTATCGAAGCCATCAGGTACAATCCGTTGTGCAAGATCCCTCTCTCTGATAATAGAACACCGAAGTTCTTGACCCCGAAGTAGAGAAGGATTCCCATTACTACAGAAGATAATATCACCTTGGCCAGAAAGGGCGTCATGTCTTTCTCCCCATCAAGAGGGCCTATTTTTTTTCTCAGGAGATATAGAAGTAGAAAGAAGTTGGTCAATCCCGCGATAGAGGTAGCAAGAGCGAGTCCCCCTATCTTAAGCGGCCACATAAGTATAAGGTTGAATACTACATTAATTATCAAAGATATGCTCGCTGTCTTGACCGGGGTCATCGTATCTTTCATAGAATAGAAAGAGTACACTAGTATTTTTATACCGGCGTATGAGAAGAGCCCTATCGAATAGAAAAGAAGGGCCTGGTTCGTGATCATCGTAGAATAGGCGGTAAACTCTCCTCTTTCAAAAAGTATCCTTATAATATCATTACCCAGAATTACTAAACCGACCGTAGCTGGTATCATGATCAAAAATAGGCATTTTAACGATATATGCAATGTATCTTTAAACTTGCCCATGTCGTTTTGCGCGAAGTTCGTCGAAAGGGCCGGGAGCGCTGCGGTAGCCAGGGATATCCCGAATATAGCGGTAGGAAGCTGTATCAGTCTGTTTGCATAATAGAGCGCCGCGATCCCCCCATCACCCACTATCCAATACAAAGAGGCCAGTATAGTATCTATCAATACATTCACCTGATATACGGCCGCCCCTAAAAGCCTGGGCAAGAAGAGCCTCGTTATGGTCCTGGCAGCGGGGTGATACAACGTCTTGGGCAGTTCGGGCCTCATGCCTTTCGCGTAAAGGACCGGAAGTTGTATAAAGAGCTGCAGCATGCCTCCCAGGAGAACAGCACATGATAGTATGGCAACATCTATCCTCTGCCCGAAGAAGAGCATAACTGCTATCATAGAGAGATTTAAGAATGCAGGGGCAAGCGCGGGCGCGGTAAAATGCTTTAGGGAATTAAGGATCCCTATAGCATACGCGGTGAGTCCTATAAAAAATATATATGGAAGGAGCACTCTCGTAAGGTCTATAGCGAGCAAGAGCTGGGCAGGCTCATTCACAAATCCCGGAGCCACTATGCGGACTATAAGTGGGGCGGCAAATGTCCCGACCACCACGATCAATAAGAGAGCTATCAATATGACGCTCAAGAGAACATTAGCCAACCGCCAGTATTCAGCCTTCTCTTTTGTGACAAGATATTCGCTCAATACCGGCACAAACGCCGCATTTGTAGCCCCTTCCGCCACGACCTGGCGCATGAGGTTCGGTATCCTAAAAGCGACCAAGAAGGCTTGAATGGCTCCGCCGGTACCGAAGAAATTCGCTATCATTATGTCTCTAACGAATCCCAGCACACGACTCAAGGCCGTTCCGGCGCCTATAATGCCCGTGGATTTTAATAACGATCTTGTTGACATAGCATCCCGGCTGTGTTATAGTATGCCCTACAAAAAGGAGCGTTGAATATGCCTATTAAGAAAGCTGCACTTAAAAGAATGAGGGCCGACAAAAAAAGGCACCAAATCAATACCCCTATATCTAATGAATTAAAAACAAAGATCAAACGTATTAGAGGGTTCATCACCGATAAAAAGAAGGATGAAGCGAGCGCTCTCTTGCCGGCTGTCGCCTCCAAACTTCACAAGGCAGTCCATAGAAAGCTCATACACAAGAATAAGGCAGCAAGAACCCTATCCCGTCTCGAAAAGACCATTAAGTCAATAAACAAAGGTTAAGCCTCTTTCCTGGGATCTCTTACACAAAGCTATAATAAGCTCTTCCAAGGCAAAGTCTGCCCCTTTAAGCCCTCCTTTTATCTTGCGGTCAGCCTCTACGAGGAGTTTAAGTCCTCTTTTTATCTCTTCTGGGTTGAATAGGCTCACCTGGCGTAAGAATCTGTCTATAGCAAAAGACCTTATATTGAGCTCGGATAACACCTCTTGCTTGCCCTTCCCTTTGGATAATATCTTCTTCGCCTTCAATATCCTCCTAAGTTGCCACCCCATAAGGCCGAGTACCTCATGAACCCTTCTTCTACCGTGTGTGATCTCGCGGACAAGCCTCAAAGCGAGATCTCTCTTTTTCTGGCTTACGGCCTCTATCAACTCAAAGGCCTTCCTGACGGCACTCTTACCCACGAGGAGTTCGACATCCTCTTCTCTTATAGTCCTGTCATCTTTCTTAAATATAACGAGCTTCTCTATCTCACTGGAGATCACGGCCAGGTCGTCTCTGCCTTTTAGCTCCAATAAGAGTTCGAGCGCGCCTTGAGTGATGGCCTTCTTCTCCTGCCGGAGGAGCTTATATATCCACTCTTTCGTGTCGCTTAAAGAGAGTTTTTTAAAGACTTTGGTTTCTGCGTACGCGGATATATCCTTCAAGAAAGCGTTTGCGCCGGAGGCCTTGCCGCTGTGCATGATCAAAGAGATATCTTTGCGGGGAGTCTTAAGGTATGTTAAAAAGGGTTCCTTTAGATCATCCTGGAGGCATTCAATATCCTTTATAATGACTACTCTTCTCGCTGACAAGAAAGGTAAAGTATTTATGGTGTTAAATATATCGGGGGCGTCATTCTTGGCGTTATATGTATTGAAGTTGAGGTCATTGGGCCCAGATAAAAGGATCTTGGAGACGAGGCCTTTTTGGATCTCTTCTCTTCTAAAACCATCTTCGCCGCAAAAGAGATATGCCCATGCCTGGCTTCTTACCATGCCTCTACGACTTTCTCTGAGACCTTCTCGGCAAGGTCTTTGACGGCCGTTTCGCGAGCCTCTTCCTCGTCCGCGGCAAAAGCGCCCGTCAAGCGGTACGTCGCGTACCCTATAAAGTTATTCACTTCCCACATGACCTTGTTCTGAGTGTTGTCGAAGAGTTTCATTTTTATAGTTACTACGATCCTATACTCTTCAACGTTGTCAAATTTGTCGTAACGAAGCGGGTCTTTATAGTAATCTATGAGCTCGCCGCTTAATACCAGATCGGCGTTGTCGTTGTTGACGATCTGCAGAAGCCCATCGAATATAAACTGGTCTATTATAGCCGCCGTGACCTCGTTCTCGACCCCCGGCCTGTAGAGCCTGAAACCATGCTGGCCTGAAGGTTCGCTTGAAACAGAGATCCCGTTCTTAAAATTATCGACATATATAGTCTTGAGATTATCCGGCAAGAGAGAACCCGTTGTGTAGCCACAACCTGGAAGTAATAAAACGAGAAAAAAAACAGCAAGGAACCTTTTTTCTATTCTCTTCACCCAGCCCTCCCTTTACTTTTTACCCTACACCTGTTTTATAAGAAGGTGATGGGTTCACCCAACCTATCTTTAGATAGGCTGGGCTCATATCTCTCTCTTCTTTTCTAAGCCCTTTTCGAGCTTCATGATCCTGTTTAATGACTCAGCTGCCATAGTTGAATCGGGATAATTCTCCACTAGCTCCTTGTAATATATAACCGCGGATAGACGCTGGCCTGACCTCTCATAGAACTGAGCTGTGTCATAGAGGCCCTGGGCCTTATTCTCTCTAAGATTCTTAAGAGATTCTTTGGCCGCAAGAGAGAGCTCACCCTGATCGGCATTGGCCAAGAACTCCTTGAACCTGTCTATCGCAGCATTGGTAGTCTCCTGGTCGTATGAGTAACTCAGCGATGCAAGATATCCGCATTGTGCCACCTCATATCTGGCCGTCTCCGCTAGATCGCTCGAGGGATAGTTATCGACCAGTCTCTGGAATGCGATGACAGCTTCTGCGAAACGGTTGGTATTCTTGAAAGACTCTCCCATCTTGAACTGCGCCTTATCGGCGTATTCACCATATGGAGAGTTGATGATGATCTGCTCGAATATCTCTATCGCCCTGTCCGAAGCCGGCAGGATCGCCAGCCCCAGCAGCTTGGCCTTTTTACCTTCAAAGAAGAGGACCCCAATCTTATACTGCCTCATGATGATCTCTTCCCTGTTCTTAGCGTGAGGATATCCCTCTATTACCTTCTGGTACTCTATAAACGCGCGAAAAGAATCCTCCAGGTCCTCAAAAGACCTGCCAATATAATATTGAGCTATTGGGGCATGCTGTGAATTTGGGTAGTATTTCACAAGTTTATTAAATTCAGATATAGCCCTTTTATAGTTCTTCTGCTCGAAGAAAGTGCTGGCGTACGTTAGCTGATCCTGGGCAGTATCCTTTACAGCATGCTTAGGATTGACCCATTTGTCCATCTCGGGCGTCCAGATCCACGCAGCGTAGCATGCAGACGTCCAAAAAAAGAGGATCATCAAAGCAGTCAAGGCAAGCTTAGCCGATCTCATCATTCTTGCGATCTCCTTATCTAACATTATTATCAGCTATACATGAATGTTATCATTTTATAGTACCGACCATATATTGTCAATAAAAAATCCCGCGTCGTTAATGACGCGGGATCTGTATTTGTATATTTATAGAATATTGCGGCCTTGTCTAAGCAGGGGCTTGTGCCTTCTCCAGATAATCTTTGAGCGTTCTCTTGTCCTCCTCTGACATTGAGAGAAACTGGCTTCCTATTTCATACTGCTCTCCCATCGGTACTTTGCGTATCCATGCCACTTTTGAGATTATCTTCACTGGGCGCGCCGGCGTCGGCAGGGTTATCGTCATCACTATCCTGTTGGCTAAAGATAGGAATTCGTTTCCGACAAAACGGATCCCACCCTCGCCCACATCTTTCGTGAGGGCTCCGCTAGAAGGATCCTGCAACATCTTTATGTTCTTGTACTGAACAGGAACATTAACACTGAACCTCGGATATCTTCTTCTCTCGTTCAATATCTCTATCATCACTTACCATCCTTTTTTGCTATTGATATATAAGATTATACCCCTACAACCATTGCCCC
>JAZFTF010000184.1:0-16795 GCA_036446495.1 Candidatus Omnitrophota bacterium
AGGTTTAAATCACTCTCTTTTACGAAGAAGGAGGCGCGCCGATTCAACAGATTGTTCTTTTCTGGGGCAGTTGAAGTGGTGCCTGACGGACAGGGGAGGATACTCTTGCCGAAGTATCTAAAAGACTATGCCGGCATAAAGAAGGACGTTGTCGTAACCGGCATCTCAAATAGAATAGAGATATGGGACAAGGTGCAGTGGAATAAATTTTACGAGGACACAAAAGATTCATTTGAGGATACCGCCGAAAAGCTGATGGATCTGTAGGAAGGAGAGTGGGGTATGACTGTAAAGGGCATGGTTAGCAATGTAAAGAATAGCAAGAACGATATTGTATTTTTAAGGATGGACACGTTGATAGAGAGACTACGCCGCATGAGGGCTCTCAACTCAAGGCCCTCCGATATCGGACTGACGCAGTATACGTGGAGAAGCAGCGACTCGGAACCCGCGCTGCTTAAGAGGAGGAAGAGATAGATCGGCGGAGCTAGAGTGCACCAGCCGGTATTGCTGCGCGAGGTGTTGGGGTACCTGGATCTCGCCCCGGGAAAAACAATAGTCGATTGCACCGTCGGACTCGGAGGACACGCCAAGGCTATATTGGAGCGAATAGTTCCCGGAGGGACCCTGGTAGGGATCGACAGAGACGGCGAGACGCTGGCGAACGCGCGCGAGAATCTAAAAGAGTTTAAAGATAATATTTTTTTAGCGCAGGGTAATTTCAAAAACATAAAGGACGTTATAAAGGAGTTTGACGTTGGTGAAATCGATGGATATTTATTTGATCTTGGCATATCTTCTTTTCAACTGGAAGAGAGCAAAAGAGGATTCAGTTTAAAGCATAACGGTCCGCTGGATATGCGGATGGATAGAACCCTTGATGTAAGCGCGGGCTATTTGGTCAACACTTTAAGAGAAGTCGAAATAGCCAGGATACTTAAGAGTTATGGTGAGGAGCGTTTTTCGGGACGGATAGCCAGGGCTATAGTGCGGAATAGGCCGCTGGAGACGACCGCGCAATTGGCGGAAACAGTGAGCGCGGTGGTCCCCGCTTACTACAGGCACGGGCGGATACATCCCGCGACAAGGACATTCCAGGCCATAAGGATAGCGGTAAACGGCGAACTGGAAGCACTCGATGACGCGTTAGACAAAATACCCGAGCTCCTCAACAAGGGGACGAGGGTCTGCGTGATCTCTTTTCATTCTTTAGAAGATAGGATAGTCAAGAATCGCTTTAAGGATTACAAACAGCGCGGGGTCCTTGAGATAATCACTAAAAAACCCATCAGGCCGACTCCGGAAGAGGTCGCCTCTAACCCTCGCTCAAGAAGCGCTAAACTGAGAGTAGCGGAGAGAATATGAAGCTTTTAAAGTTTTTATTATTTATAGCCCTGATCACCGTTACGACCTTTTTATATACCCACCAAAGGATAGAGGCGATAAAATACAGCTACAAAATTAATCTAAACAATATTGAGGTCAACAAGCTGCTTGACCAGAGAAGTGAATTGGAGTATAATGTTGCTAGGCTAAAGGCTCCGACGTACTTGGAGATGCAGTTGGCAAAGGGCGATGTTAAGATGGTTCTCCCGAAGCGCTGGCAGGTCTTTGAGACAACTGGTTTGGCAAAGGAAGTGACTCCCCGGACTATACCGTTGTTTGTGCGCAACGTTATGAACCTCTTCTCTCTGAAGTCTGAAGCGCAAGCTACGCCCGCAGATGAAGTGCACTCCATAAAGCCATACTAAGATAGACCGCCGCGCATATCCGCCTAGCGAGGAAGATACCAGGATTAGGAAATCTAAATTGCGTAAAGGAAAGCATAATAACTCCCGCCTTTTTATAATTTTTATTATATTCATATCTATATTATCGTTTTATATTACTAGAATTATATTCTTACAGACATATAAATCACAATACTTATCAAAATTAGCTCATAAGCAACATAGTGTTGTCTTGGAGCTTAAACCTCAGAGAGGCGATATACTAGATCGTAATTACCGCAAACTCGCCCTCGACCATAGCGTATATTCAGTTTTTGCCGCGCCCAGGAAGATAAGCGCGGATAGGAAGGATAGCGTGGCGCAGGCGCTTTCAAAGGTGTTGGGCCTAGACAAAGGCTTAGTACTCAGCAGGATAGAGAAGGATAAAGCTTTTGTCTGGATAAAGAGAGAGCTCGATAAAGATCTCTCAGACGCGGTCGAGGCCCTCAATATTGACGGTGTGGAGTTGCTCAAAGAGTACAAAAGATTTTATCCAAAAGGATCTCTTGCCAGCCATATAATCGGATTTGCCGGCCTCGATGATACCGGTTTGGAAGGCGTTGAGTTAGAGTACGATTCCTATCTTAAGGGATCTCCCGGATGGCGATGGACTGTGCGCGACGCTAAGAGGCGCAATATATTCTCCGGTGATGTAAAGTCAATACCGCCATCCGAAGGGCTAAACGTGATCCTTACTATCGATGAGACGATACAGCATATAGCAGAGAGGGAGCTTGAGAAGGTTTTTGAGAAATATAGAGCGAAGAGCGCATCTATAATAATAATGGATCCGCATACAGGTGAGATCCTCGCCTTGGCGAACAGGCCGACATTCGATCTTAATGATTTTTCTCGATCGACCAAAGACCAGATGAGGAACAGGGCTGTAACCGACCTCTATGAGCCCGGGAGTGTCTTTAAGATCGTAACCGCTTCTTGCGCTATTGAGAATAGGGCGGTAGAGCTGGACCAGGAATTTTTTTGCGAGAACGGCAAATACCGCGTGGGAGGTAGAATACTCCATGACCACAAGCCGTACGCCACGCTGACGTTCAGAGAGATCTTCGAGAAGTCGAGCAATATAGGCGTTACGAAAGTGGCAGAGGTGCTGGGTAGGGATGAAATATACAAGTTTTCCAGGCTCTTTGGCTTCGGCGATCTTACAGGTATAGATCTGCCGGGTGAGGCCGTAGGTATACTCAGGCCGCCAAGAGAGTGGTCCGCTGTGTCGATCTCTGCCGTACCGATAGGGCAGGAGGTCGGAGTGACATCCATACAGCTTGTTACAGCTGTCTCGGCCATAGCTAACGGGGGGCGGCTTTTGCGCCCGCATATAGTCAAGGAGATAAGGAATGCGAACGGCGACCTTATAAAAGCTTTCTCCTTGCAGGAATCAAAGCGTGTATTATCCCGGGAGTCGGCCAAGATCATCAGGGATATATTAAAAGGCGTAGTTGAGAACGGTACGGGCAGGAACGCAAAGGCTGATAGTTACACAACGGCCGGCAAGACAGGTACGGCGCAGAAAATAGAGAGCGGCGGCGGATATTCACATTCAAAATTCGTAGCGTCTTTTTTAGGCTTTGCCCCTGCCGAATCTCCCAAGATAGCTATAATTGTAAGCTTGGATGAGCCACGTCCGGTCTATTACGGTGGACTGGTATCCGCGCCTGTGTTTAGAAACGTGGCAGTGGATGTGCTGAGATATTTGAATGTACCGGCCGATAAGGCAAAAGAAGAGACAAGGATATGACCGACCTAAAGAGATTGCTCAAGGGAATAGAATATACCGCTGATAGGGATATAAGCGGCGTGGCTGTCAAAAAGATAACTGCCGATTCCAGGAGCGTTGAGAAGGGAGACCTCTTTATAGCCATAAAGGGAAACGCCGCCGACGGGCATGCGTATGTAAATGAAGCGCTGGCGCGGCGGGCTTCGGTGATCGTGTTGGAAAGAGACGTGGATACCCCGGGTGCGTTAAAGATAATGGTCAAGGACGCGAGGATAACCTCTGCTATAGCGGCGGTCAATTTTTACGGGGACCCTTCTAAAGAGATAAAGGTCATAGGCGTTACCGGCACCAACGGCAAGACCACTGTTACGTATATTCTGGAGAATATCCTAAAAAGAGCGGGTTTTCGTGCGGGTGTTATAGGGACTATAATGTACAAGATCGCGGATGAGATGATAGAGTCAGATAACACTACTCCCTCACCGATCGCCTTGCAGGGATTCTTAAGAAGGATGGTTGACCGTTCGCTGGACTATTGCGTTATGGAGGTCTCGAGCCACGCTCTCGACCAACGCAGGCAATACGGTATAGATTTCCGCGCGGCGATATTTACAAACGCCACGCACGAACACCTCGACTATCATAAAAGTTTCAATAACTATCTAGATACAAAGATCATTCTATTCAAAGATCTAAAGAGAGAGTCCGCCGCTATCATAAACAGGGACGATCCCAGCTTCGAGAGGGTCAAGAAGGGCTCCTCGTGCAAGACCGTACTGACTTACGGCCTTACAAAAGATGCGGATGTTTACGCAGATAGGATGGACCTCGATATAAACGGCAGCGTCTTCGATCTGCACCTAAAGGGTGAGTCGGTATCTGTGCGTTCGCCTTTAATAGGGATCCACAATATTTACAACATGATCGCCGCCGCTTCCTGCGCATCGACTGAAGGTATAGATATCGAAACGCTTAAAGAGGGGCTTGAGAGCGCCGAAGGTATTCCCGGAAGACTGGAAGCGATTGAAGAGGCAGGGATCAAGGTCTTTGTCGATTATGCCCATACAGATGACGCGCTCGAAAAGGTCCTAAGTGCGCTCGCCCCTTTAAAGAGAGGCAGGTTGATAACAGTATTCGGGTGCGGCGGTAACAGGGACAGGGCCAAGCGGCCGAAGATGGGTGCGGTGGCCGCGCGCTTCTCAGACCACGTGGTTATCACTTCAGACAACCCCCGGCATGAAGACCCCGGTGATATTATAAGAGAGATAACAGGAGGGATAACCCCGAATTACAAGGAGTTCTCGGTAGCCGAAGACAGGCGTGAAGCGATCAGAGAGGCGTTATCCCGCGCAAAAAGAGGGGACATAGTGCTCTTGGCGGGCAAGGGACATGAGAGATACCAGATCGTAAAAGACGAAAAGATACCGTTTAGCGATATCGAAACGGCATCGGAATTCTTGAGAGAAATGACGCGATAGCAATTTTTGCGGTGTACGGTGTGCGGTTGGCGTATGAGCGCTAACCGAAAACCGCAAACCGAACCACGAGTTGTACAGGAGAGTAATGTTCAGTGTAAGGGATATATTAAACGCGTCCGGCGGGCGATTGCATTCCAACCACAGGAAGAGGCCTTTTACCGGCGTATCTATAGACTCAAGGACCGTCAAGAAGGGCGAGATCTTTATAGCGATAATGGGCGAGAGGTTTGACGGCCATGATTTTATAGGATCGGCTTTAAAGAGAGGCGCCTGCGGTATTATAATTTCGCGCATACCGGATACCTTACCTAGAGGCGCAACGGTGATAATGGTCAAAGATACGCTAACCGCCCTCGGTGACATAGCCGCTTTTCATAGAGAGAGATTCGATATACCTATCGTGGGAATAACCGGCAGCAACGGAAAGACCTCTGTAAAGGAGCTTCTCTTCTCTCTATTGTCCTCCAAGTATAAGGTACTTAAGAACAGGGGCACAGAGAACAATTTTGTGGGCTTGCCGATGACGCTCCTTGGCCTGAGCGGCAGCCATGACGCGGCCGTGCTGGAATTGGGAGCCAGCCACCTGGGTGAGATAGGGAGACTAACCGATATATTGAAACCGACTATAGGCGTGATCACGAACATAGGCGAGTCCCATCTTGAATCCTTAAGAGATAAAAAAGGAGTCTTTAAAGCCAAATCAGAGATGGCTCTGAGGATGGCAGAAGGGTCCTTGCTGGTACTGAACGGTGATGATCCCATGCTTTCGCGCGTTAAGACAAAATGTAAGATATCAAAGTTTGGCTTGAAAGCCCATAATGCGTTCCGCGCCACAAATATAATATCGAGGCGGAAGATCTCATTTGTCCTTAACGACGCCTACCCGTTGACTATCAAGGCTATAGGAAGGCATAATGTCTACAACGCGCTCGCTGCTATAGCGGCCGCATCGCGATTTAATATCAGCATAGCACAGATAAGGGAAAGCCTGGCCGATATAAGACCGCCCAAGATGAGGATGGAAGAGATGAGGATAAACGGCATAACGGTGATAAACGATGCTTATAATTCAAACCCTCTTTCTCTCAAGAGCGCCGTAGAAGCTTTCTCGTCACTTGAGGCCGGCGGAAAGAAGATCATGGTCTCGGGCGATATGCTTGAGCTTGGAAAGAAGGGGCGCTTCTATCATGACGTTGCCGGCCGCATAATAGCGAAGGCTTCCATAGATAGACTGATCACTGTGGGTGAGCTTTCCAGATATACCGCTAAAGCCGCCTCTAAGGCGGGCATGAAAGGCCGTAGGCTCTGGTCCTGCTCTGATACCGCTGAGGCGGCGGGGATACTCAAAGATATCGCCAGTTCGGGCGATACGATCCTTATCAAGGGGTCGCGGGCAATGGGGATGGAGAGAGTAACGCGAAACTTATAAATATTAGAGAGGGCTTATGTTATATCATTATTTATATTCTTTAAGGGATCTTTGGTTCGGTTTTAATGTATTCAGGTATATAACCTTTCGCGCGGCCTTCTCGGCTGTTATGGCCTTTCTGCTCACGCTTTTAATAGCCCCTTTCATAATAAGGATGCTGGAGAACTTTAACATAAAAGAGAAGGTGCTGAGAAAAGAGGCCCCTTCGATATACGAGTATCATAAACACAAAGAGGGGACACCAACAATGGGAGGGATCATCATCATAAGCGCCATAGTTTTCTCTACTCTCCTCTGGGCGGATCTGGCCAATGGCTTCATCCAGTTGGCGCTCCTGTCGATCGTCTGTTTCGGCATATTGGGTTTTATAGACGACTATATAAAGGCGAAAGGCTTCTCGAGAGGGCTTATGGTGGCATCTAAGCTATTCGGACAGATAGTGATCGCTACCGTAATAGGGCTCATTCTCTTCGCTGATAAGGACTTCCAGAATACCGTCAACCTCCCGTTCTTTAAGAACCTTGTCCTGGATCTCGGAATAATATATGTTCTTTTTGTCGTAGTGGTCGTTGTTGCTTCAAGCAATGCTGTCAATATAACGGACGGCCTGGATGGCCTTGCCGTAGGCTGTATGGCTACGATAGCCTTCACCTTTGCTATTATAAGTTATGTCACGGGCCACGCTAATGTCAGCGAGTACCTGAATATATTTTTCCACCCTAATGCGGGCGAGTTGGCCGTATTCTGTATGGCCATAGTCGGCAGCTGTCTGGGATTCCTATGGTACAACGCATACCCGGCCAGCATATTCATGGGTGATACCGGTTCATTGGCTCTAGGAGGAGCGATAGGTGTCGTAGCGGTCTTTGTAAAGAAAGAGCTCCTCTTGTTTATTGTCGGAGGTATATTTGTCTTTGAGACATTGACGGTCCTTCTGCAGGTCTTCTCATATAAAGTCAGGAAGAAGAGGTTATTTTTGATGGCCCCCATACATCATCATCTGCAGCTCAAGGGGTGGCCCGAGAATAAGATAATAATAAGGTTCTGGATAATAGCGATCGTCCTTTCACTTTTGACATTAGCGACATTGAAACTAAGGTAATAGTATTATCGGAGTGCGGACTTCAGTCCGCGATAAGTTATGCAGACTAAAGTCTGCATTCCATGGTAATTAATAACATTTTATGGGAGTGTATGTAATGGATATTACGCAGTTTAAGGCCAAGAATGTAACGGTGATAGGTCTGGCCGCGAGCGGCCTGGCCGCTGCCCAGCTTTTGAAGGAGAGCGGGGTGGTTGTGAGAGTAACAGATAGCGGCGACTCCTCGGATGTGGCCAAAAGAGCCACAGAGCTCAGGATGGCCGGCGTAGACTGCGAATGCGGGCAACATACAGAAGCGTTCCTGGAGGGATCCGAGCTCATTGTAGTGAGCCCTGGAGTGGAGAACGGCTCACTGCCCATAAAATGGGCCCAGGAGAGAGGCATACCAATTATAAGCGAGATAGAATTGGGCTATCTATACTGTAAAGGCAAGATCATAGCTATATCCGGCACTAACGGTAAGTCTACTGTGACCTCGCTTATCGGTGAGATATTAAAAAAGGCGGGAAGGTCTGTATATGTCTGCGGGAATATCGGGCTGCCGTTTACTTCGATAGCGTCCAAGACGAACGAGGCCGATGTGATCGTGCTTGAGATAAGTTCGTTCCAGCTGGAGAGGATCGATGAGTTCGCACCCCACATAGCCATATTGCTGAATATATCGGAAGACCACCTGGATAGGTATAAAGAATTCAGCGATTATGTAGACGCGAAACTGAGGCTATTTGCCAACCAGGGAGAAGGGGGCTACGCGATACTAAACTACGACCAGACGAGACTTAGGAACATAAGCTCTTCGCTTAAGCCCGAAGTACTCTTTTTCAGCAAGAATAGGTTATCGAAAGAGCATAACGGCGCATACGTGGAGAATGAAGAGCTCGTGGTCCGCAAGGGGCGCAGGTACATATGGCTCGCCTCATTGGATTCACTCTCTCTTAAAGGTGAGCACAACCTGGAAAACTCTCTCGCGTCCGGGCTGGCTGCGTTACTGATGGGTGTCGAACCAGATTGTATAAACAGTGTCTTGACCAGTTTTAAGACCCTCGACCATAGATTCGAATTCATAGGCACGGTCGGAGGGGTGCGTTTCATAGATGATTCAAAAGCGACTAATGTCGACAGTGCCTACAAGGCCATACAGTCTTCTCCTAAAGGTATAATCCTGATAGCCGGCGGGAAGGATAAGGGTGGAAGCTACAAGGTACTTGTGAAGCCTTTGAAAGAGAAGGTAAAATCCCTTATACTGATAGGAGAGGCTAAAGATAAAATAGCTGGCATCTTTTCAGATGTTGTGCCGGTCAATTTCGCCTCTGACATGAACGACGCAGTTGCCAAGGCGTTCGATGAGTCCAAGAGCGGTGATACCGTCATGCTATCTCCAATGTGTTCGAGCTTCGACATGTTTAAAGATTATAAAGAGAGGGGAGACCATTTTCGTAAGGCCGTAGAGGGCTTAAAGGGGTAATATGCGTAATATCAGGATATCTATATTCGCCATTACGGCGCTCCTTATTTCTATAGGAGTTGTGATGATATATTCATCGAGCGCTATATACGCTTATGAGAATATGGGAGACAGCCTCTTATTTCTAAAGAAGCACCTCCTTTTTCTTGTTATAGGCCTTATAGCGGGGTTTGGGGTGATGCTTTTTGATTACAGGCTACTTAAGAGGCATAGCCGGGCGATCCTCATGATCGCGATACTGCTTTTACTGTTGGTGCTTATACCTTCTTTTGGCAGCGAGGTCGGCGGCGCGAGGCGCTGGTTTAAGATAGCTAACTTCAGTTTTCAGCCGTCGGAGATGGCAAAGCTGGCGCTCATAATATACCTGGCCGATTTCCTTTCGAGGAAAGGACATGATATAAACAGGCTGGCATATGGTCTCTTTCCGATCTTTGCCGTGGCGGGTGTCGTCATGGGGCTTATACTTCTTCAGCCGGATCTCGGTACCACAGTATTGATAGCCTCATTTACTTTGATACTGCTCTTTTCGGCCAATATAAAGTGGTCGTACCTTACAGGCCTTTTTGGCCTCTCTGTGCCGGTACTATATTTTTTGATATACAGGGTACCGTACCGCTGGAACCGTATCTTGGCCTTTATCGATCCGTGGCGTGACCCGAAGGGCACGGGCTTCCAGATAATCCAGTCTTTTCTCGCTCTGGGGTCAGGAGGGGTCCTGGGCGTAGGGCTAGGTATGTCTAAACAGAAATTATTCTACCTTCCGGAGGCCCATACAGACTTTATCTTCTCCATTATAGGAGAAGAGCTTGGTCTCGTGGGCACGCTCTCCGTCACCCTGCTCTTTATGGCGCTTATCTGGCAGGGGATGAGGGCGGTCTTAAAGACGGAAGACTCATTTGGCAGGTTTATGGGGCTGGGGATAGTATCGATGATAGCCCTCGAGGTTGTAATCAATATCGGGGTGACGATAGGGGCGCTTCCCACAAAAGGGATGCCCCTTCCTTTTATAAGTTACGGAGGCACCGCCCTTGTCATCCATATGGTCGCGATAGGCCTGCTTCTTAATATAATAAAGAATTCAGAGGAGAAGAGATTTTTGCCCACGCACCAGTCCCGCTTCGCCGTACTCCACAAAGACGAAGCGGGATGGTGCGGGGCTTCACTTTCGAGAAGATGAATATAATAATAGCGTGCGGCGCCAGCGGCGGCCATATATTTCCGGGAGTGGCATTGGCACAGGAGCTTTTAAAGAGCAGGAAGGATAAGGTCCTTATAGTCTGTAGTGACAAGCCGATAGATACAGAGATCCTGCAAAAGAGCGGCTGCGATTTCATAACGATGCCGCAGAACCCTTTTGTGCGCACATATAACCCGCTTATCCTGTTGAAGTTCTTTACAAAACTGACCAAGGGCATCTTTTTGAGTCTGAGGTTGTTGACGCGGCGCCGGCCGGGCTGTGTTATCGGATTCGGAGGATTTGTCTCCGGTCCTGTTATCTTTGCCGCTTGGTGTCTCAGGATACCACGGATAATACACGAACAGAATTTCGTCGCGGGGCTTGCCAATAGGGTAGGGGCCCTTTTCGCGGACAGGGTGGCCGTTAGCTTTGAGGAGACGAAGGAGTTCTTCAGCAATAATGCGAGGGTCATGACTATAGGAAACCCTGTCAGGAGCAGTTTTATAAACCTGGACAAGGCGAGATCCAGAGAGAGATTCGGGCTCGAGAAGGAGAGGTTTACGATATTCGTGATGGGGGGGAGCCAGGGGGCTTCCGCGATAAACAGCGCTATTGTAGATGCTATGGGTAGCATGGAACACATGCAGAAGCATAGGTTGCAGATCATACACGTTACCGGCCAGAACGATTATGAGACCGTCAAGAAGAGGTATCAGAAAGATAATATCAAATCCAAGGTCTTTCCCTTTATAGAGGAGGTCGATAGGGCGTATACAGCCTCCGATCTTGTTATCTCGCGCGCGGGTGCCACAACGATCGCGGAGCTGACGTATTTTGGCAGGCCTTCGATATTGATCCCGTATTTGGCAGAGAACGTTCATCAGAAGGAGAACGCGTACTACCTCTCAAGGAATAATGCCGCTGTGACCATGGAAGAGAAGGACTTGAACATAGATAACGTTAAGGCCATTATACTCAATTTTTTAGAACACCCGGACAGGCTGGATAAGGTTTCAAAGAATTCAAAGCGGCTAGGCAATCCCAACGCAGCCAAGATGCTGGCCGATGAGGTGGCGGCCCTATCAGGAGAGTCAAATGTTAAAGAATAACGCCAAGATACATTTTATAGGCATAGGCGGTATAGGTATGAGCGCGCTGGCACAGGTGCTTTTGTACAGAGGTTATATAATCACCGGTTCAGATGTCGCCCTCAACAACTTGACGGATGCGATAGAAGCCAAAGGTGGCATGATATATAAGGGCCATCGTGAGGCCAATATCGGCGACGCGCAGATAGTGGTCTATTCATCGTCAATATCGGAAGATAATCCGGAACTTTTGGCTGCCAGGAGAAAGCGTCTCAATGTCCTTCACAGGTCGGAGCTTTTGGCCGAGCTCATGGAAGAGAAAGAGAGCATCGCGGTAACCGGGACTCACGGCAAGACCACGACAGCAGCGATGATATCCGAGATATTGATAAAGGCCGGATGCGACCCTACATGTATACTCGGGGGCGAATCGTATAATTTGGGAAGCAATGCTTACTCCGGGAGAGGGAAGTTCATGGTGGCGGAGGCGGATGAGAGCGACGGGACGCATCTCAATCTGGCGCCTAAGTACGCGATCATCACCAATATCGACAGAGAGCATCTGGATTACTATAGGGACGAAGAACATATAGTCAAGACCAACCTCTCGTTTCTTGAAAAGATAAAGCCGGACGGCAATTTTTTCGGTCTCATCGACGATTATTTTATAAGAAGGATACTTCTCCATTATAACGGCAGGTTCAGTACCTTCGGCCTTTCTGCAGAGGCGGACCTCCACGCCGTGAATATAGAGATGGAAGGCCTCCAGTCGCGGTTTGCATGCGTTTACAAAGATAAGAATATCGGGCAGATACGTCTCAATGTGCCCGGTAGACATAATATATTGAATGCCCTATGCGCGATCCTATTCTCGCTCTATATAGGTATAGGGTTCGATGCGATAGCCAAGGCCCTCGCTGAATTCAGATCGACCAAGAGGCGTTTCCAGATATACCCGGATACCGGGGCCGTGACGTTGATAGAGGATTACGCGCACCATCCTACCGAGATATCTGCGGTCCTCGAGGCCTGCAGGCTGCTTAAACCAAGAAGGGTGATAGCGGTCTTCCAGCCGCACCGCTATACGCGCACCGAACAACTGTCGAACGAGTTCGGCTCGTCATTTAGAGATAGTGACGAGCTCATATTGACGAATATCTACGCTGCCAGCGAGAAGCCCATAGAAGGCGTAAGCGTAAAGAATATCTATGACAAGGTAACAGAGACCGGGTTTGGTAATGTCCACATAATACCCAAGGAGAATATCGCCGGTTATCTTTATGATAACTATCAGGACGGGGATCTTATAGCCGTTTTGGGGGCCGGCGACATTGGAGAGGTCGCTCAGGAATTGAGCGTTAAATTCAAAGAAGATGAGAATACGAGAAGAGAGAAGATTTAAAAGGGCTTTTAAAGGGGCCGTCTATTTTGACAGGCTCTTAAAGGACCATACGACCTTCAAGATAGGCGGCGCTGTGCGCGTATGGATAGAGCCGCGTTCGGCAGATGACCTTAAGCGTGCCCTCGAGATCTGCTACGAAGCGGGCATCAAGCCTTTTCTGATAGGCCGCGGGTCAAACCTGCTGGTCTTTGACGGTAGGGTGGACAGGGCGGTAATAAGACTATCCGCACCGTGTTTTAAGAAGGTAAAGTTTTCCGGTTCGTATGCGATCTGCGGCGGGGGTTTAAGCCTATCCGCTTTTATAAAGAGGTGTATCGATAGCGGCTTATCTGGCCCTGAGAGGTTTGCCGGCATACCCGGGACGGTAGGAGGGGCCGTGATGATGAACGCGGGTACGGCGAGAGATGGGATATGCGATCTTTTAGCATGGATCAAGGTGATAGACCGAAGAGGCAGGGCCTCTGTGATAACAAGAGAAGGACTAAAACTCGGATACAGGGATTCAGGACTTTCCGGCTCAATAATACTTGAAGCGGCCTTTAAACTGAAGAAGCGAGAGCGAAAAGCACTGCGCAGGGAGTTCAAGGGACGCCTTAAAGAAAAGGTAAAGAGGCAGGATTATACAGCGCCCAATGCCGGCTCGATATTTAAGAACCCTAAAGGTTATAAGTATACAAGCGGCCAGATGCTTGAGATGAGCGGTCTGAAAGGGCTTAGGGTGGGAGGCGCCGAGATCTCAAATAAACACGCCAATTTTATAATAAACACAGACGGTGCGACATTCGCGGATGTAAGGACATTGATGCGAAAGGCCAAGAGAGCCGTTAAGAAGAACTTCGGCGTATCTCTACAAGCAGAGGTAAAGATATTAAAATAATGGATAGCGGCAGAGTAGGTATATTCGCGGGAGGGCCTTCAAGTGAGAGGGAGATCTCTCTTAAGTCAGGTGACGCGGTCTACGCCGCTCTAAAGAGAGTTGGTGAGGACGTATTGCTGATAGATGTACTCGACCACAGATCTGTTCAGGAGATCATACAGAAGGCCAAGATAGAGAAGGTCTTCTTAGCGCTTCACGGGGGGTTCGGCGAAGACGGGACCATACAGAAGATCCTGGAAGATATGAAGATCCCATACACGGGTTCCGGCCCGGAGGCCTCCAGGCTCGCCTTAGACAAGCTGGCGTCTCGCGAACTGTTCATGAAGGCCGGCATAGATTGCCCGGGGTGCGAGGTAGTGAATAAGGGCGCGGGCCCGGTCCTTGACAGTATAGAGATCCCGCTCGTGGTAAAGCCGCGAAACGAAGGCTCGAGTGTTGGCCTCTCCACGGTATTTGATAAGGCAAAATTATCGGAGGCGGTAGAGAGGGCATTCTCATTCGGAGAGACGGTACTTGTAGAGAGATTCATAAAGGGGCGGGAGCTTACCGTAGGTATACTTGATGAAGGGGCGCTTCCCGTGGTAGAGATAAGGCCGGAAGGCGGATGTTACGATTATTATTCGAAGTATGAAAGCTCAAAGACCCGGTATCTGGTGCCGGCTCCCATCGACCAAGCGGATTCCCAAATGGCGCAGGATATAGGTATCTTGGCGCACAGGTCTTTAGGGTGCAGGTCATTCTCGCGCGTTGATATGATACTGGGCGATGACGGCAAGATCTATGTGTTAGAGGTCAATACGTTACCCGGCTTTATGGAGCGGAGTCTTCTACCAAAAGCGGCGTCAGCGGCCGGGATAGGGTTTATAGAACTGTGTAAAAAGATCCTGGAAGGAGCGAGTATATGACTATAAAAAAGATAAAGCCAAGAAGAGCCAAAAAAACCAATAAGAGAGAAGCCCTAACCATTAAAGAGAGAATACCCATGATAGCGGGGAGGTCATTTATAGCGTTGTTCGTCCTGGCGGTATTGGGCCTGGCGATCTTTACCTATCATCTGCTTTACAGATCAGACTCTTTTGTGATAAGCGACAGTCATATAAAATGGCTAAGCAAACCTTATACGGACAAGAATTACGCAGGTTTTTTGAGCCTGGGCAGAGGTGAGAACATAGTGAAGTTCAACACAAATGCCGCCGGTAAAACCATATTGATGGATAATCCAGAGCTAAAGAGCATACAGATAGTCAAGGAATTCCCTGACACACTGGAGCTGAGAGTGGAATCGCGTAAGCCTGTGGCGCAGGTCGGCGATTGGAGTTACTATTTGATAGACGATGAAGGGGTGACCCTTACAAGGGTCAGGGATTCGATAGAGGATATTTTTCCGATAATAACAGGCGCGGACTGGAGATTTGTCCACAAGGTGGGATATAAAGATGATTCATTGCGCATGAATAAAGGACTATCACTCCTAAAGGCGATCGGTGAGAGCGGGTTCTTGAACGAACATACGCTGACAAAGCTAGATATATCCGATTACAGGAACATTGCTTTCTATATCGAAGACGGGCTCGAGATCAAGATAGGCCATTCAAATTTCAAAAAGAGGCTCGACCAACTTAAGAGAACCCTCGCGTCGATAGTTGTGGACAAAGATGAGATAAAGTATATAGACCTGCGCTTCGACGACGTGGTCTTGGGGACCAGGTAGATGGCTAACACTACTTTATTAGGATTGGACATTGGGACGACAAAGATCTGTGCCTCGATCCTGGCCTATGACGCACAAGACCAAGCCCATCTGCTGGGTACAGGTATATCTGATTCAAAAGGGATAAAGAAAGGGTTTGTCTCGAACCTCGACAAGCTTATCGATTCGATAAGCAAGGCCGCACAGGCGGCCGAGGATAAGGCCGGCGTAAAGGCTCGACGCGTGGTCGCCAACATAAGCGGGCCGTCACTAGTAGGCAGGCTGCAGGACGGCCTAATTTTTCTCTCCAGAAGGGGCAGGGAGATAACCAAGAGGGATGTTAAGAAGGTCATAGATACGACAAAGCACATTTCTTATACCATGGAAAAGGACCTTCTCTACGCGGTTCCGCAGGAGTTTACTATCGATGAGGCGCAGAACGTGGAAGACCCTGTAGGCCTCTTTGGCACGAAGCTCAAAGTCAGGCTTTATGTGATCACCGCCCTGACCACACATATACAGAATATTGCCAAAGCCGTAAACTACGCGGGTTATGATCTCGTGGACATAGTTCCCACTACCGTAGCTGCTGCTTCAGGTCTCCTGAGGAAAGAGGAGAAGACCGATGGTGCGGTAATAATCGATATAGGAGGTGGGGTCACGGAGCTAGCTGTTTTTAAAGAAGAGACCTTCAGATTTTTCGACTCGATCAATGTCGGTGGAATGGATCTCACATCGTGTCTCTCTTCTCACTACAATATACCGTTCGCGAGCGCCGAGATGATCAAGAGGCACTATGGCGGTATATCGAAAGATGACCTCAAGAAAGACGAAAATAATATATTAGACATAGGTGACCGACAGATAGTCATAAAGAGCGGCGAATTGAATTCATTGTTAAAAGAGAGGTTCGATGAGATATTCCATATACTGAAAGAGAGGCTTAAAGGGTCCGGATACTACGATAATCTTATTCCGAGCATCATCATTACCGGAGGATCAGCTCTTCTTCATGGCGCCCTCGAATCTTTCGAAGATCGTCTTAAGATCCGCGTGAGGATGGGAAGCATAACAGGTGTTAAGGGAGACCCATCTATACTTAACAACCCGTTATATTCAGCGGCGATAAGCATAGCCAAATATGGCCTCGACAAAGAGAAGGCCCGTAAAGGGCATAGCCTCAAAGACAGGTTCTTTATAGTTAACACCTTCCATAAATTCCGTGATTTTCTTGAGGACTATTTTTAAGCAAGTGTAAACGATATGTTTTTTCATAAGGGGAACCTTAGGTTCCCCTTATATTTTTCTACTTCAGGCGGCCTACCGGCGGGCAGTCCTTCGGCGCCCAGCACCGTACGGTACTGGGTTAAGCCTCAGGACAGACCCGCCGGTCGCCGCACAATATGTAGCCAGCTTATGCCTTTGTCATAAGCAGCGCATTGAGAATTTTCGCGGGTGGCAACGAGTACATTTACGGGGACATTTTACTTAATAACAATTATTGATATATATGTAAAGTGTCCCCGCTTTGGGTTGGGGGCTGGGACGCCGCAACTGTTTTCATTCTATTGGCATGCCCCTGGCAT
>JAZFTF010000185.1:0-4817 GCA_036446495.1 Candidatus Omnitrophota bacterium
CTATAGGCGCCATCAACGAATTATCAGAAATGTCTGTACTTCTATTCTACCTTATCTTGATCGGGCGATACTCATAGGAGGTGCTATGGAAAATACGATAAAAGAACTTAGAGATATGCTTAGTGATAAAATGAAAATAGACGGAGCGCCGGGTATCCTCTTTTCAGGCGGGTTGGATTCTTCTGTTTTGGCATATCTTCGCCCGCAGAGCAAGGCTATAACCGTAAGTCTGGATTCCTCTGGAGAGGATATAGGAGCAGCACGCGCAATATCTGAATTTCTTGGTATGGAACTTCACCATGTAGATATAAGCGCGAAAGAGGCCCTAGAGACCGTGCCTGAGGTCATAAAGATCCTTAGATCTTTCGACCCGGCCCTGCCAAACGACATGGCCGTATACTTCGGGCTTAGACAGGCAAAGAATATGGGGATAACCAAGATGATAGCCGGAGACGGGAGTGACGAGCTCTTCGCCGGCTATGACTATATGCGCGATATAAGCGATCTGGATGCCTATATAAAACGAATATCTAGAGAGATGGTGTTCAACTCAAATATCATAGGTGACTACTTTGGTATAGAGATGGTACAGCCTTTTATAGAGAGAGATGTCGTCGAGCTTGCCCTGTCAATAAGCCGTGATTGGAAGATAAAAAAGGACAAAGACAACATCCATGGAAAGTGGATATTGCGCAAAGCCTTTGAGGGCGCCCTTCCAGAGAAATTTATATGGCAGAGAAAAAGACCTCTTGAGGTAGGATCGGGCATGGCTAATATGCGCCGCATGCTATCCGAAAAGATATCGCAGGAGGAACTTCAGAAGACTCAATACAAGATTAAATTTTTTAACAGGGAGCACCTTTATTACTACAAAGTTTACAGATCTGTTATAGGCGATGTCCCCCCGCCAAAAGACGGCGAAGAGAGATGCGTCGGCTGCGGCACGGGAATATTGCCGTCTTCCATACATTGTAGGGTGTGCGGATACGTATATGACTGGAAATAAGAGAATCTTTATAGGCAGTATGATATTAGTCCTGCTGCTTTTTGTCGCGGGTAGCCATTCCGCAGAAGCCAGACCCGAGAGAATAGTATCCCTTGGTCCGTCTTTAACAGAAGAGCTTTACATGCTCGGTGCGCAGGATAGTCTCGTGGGCTGCACGACATACTGCAGAGTCCCCTCAGACAAAAAAAATATCGAGAAAGTGGGGACCGTGGTTGAGGTAAATCTCGAAAAGATAGTAAGTCTCAAACCGGACCTCGTCCTAGCGACATCACTCACTGACCTTAGGGCAATAGAAAAGATGAAGTTGCTAGGTATAAATGTTATCGTATTTCCCACGGCAAAAGACTTCACAGAACTATGCGGGCAGGTATTACAGCTAGGCAGATTAGTAGGCAGAGAGAAAGATGCTCAAGAATTGGTCAGCGAGACAAAAGAGAAGGTGGCTGCGATCATCAGCAAAAAAGGGGATAGGCCACCGCGAACCGTATTTGTCCAGATAGGGACTAAGCCGCTCTTTGCCGCAAGCAAAGATTCATTTATAAATAGTGTCGTAGAATTTGCCGGAGGAACGAACATAGTCTCCGGGTCGAGAAGCGGCATCTACTCAAGAGAGAAGGTTATTAAGGAAGATCCGGATGTGATCATAATAGCTACCATGGGCCTGGTAGGCAGAAGTGAAAAGCGTGCATGGGAAGAGTATAAGACTTTGAAGGCCGTCAAGGAGTCCAGCATCTACATAGTCGATCCATACAAATTCTGCGGCCCTACACCGGGCAATTTCGTCTCGGCCCTGGAAGAGACAGTAAGGATGTTGCGCATTAAAGATGAATAAGAAACTGACTAAATGGTTCTTATGGGTGGGTTTATTGATCGCCGGACTTGTGGCTGTGAGCCTCTTCTCCCTGTCCGTCGGGTCCGCTGCTATTCCAATTAAGAAGGCTGCCGGCATTCTTATGGGATCTGGGAGCGGCACAGAACATACCATACTATTCAATATACGCCTTCCGCGTATTATACTGGGGCTCGCTATAGGAGGGGCGCTAAGCCTGGCGGGTGTAATACTGCAGGGCATATTCCGTAATCCCCTCGTTGAGCCATATACGCTCGGCATTTCAGGGGGTGCCGCGCTGGGGGTCTCGCTTCACATCCTCCTTAAGCTTAACAATCTCACAGGTTTGGCCGGATATCCTCTGGCCGGATCTATCGGGTCCCTTCTCGTGATAATACTGCTATACGGCTTAAGCGCAAAGAAGGGTATATTGAAAATGCAAGGGCTGCTCTTAACAGGCGTCATGATAAGCTTTATATCTTCTTCACTCATCATGCTGGTAATGGCGATCTCCCGCACACAAGACTTGCATGGTATAATCTTCTGGATAATGGGCTCACTTGAGGAGCCTAGCTGGACACTTATAAAAATAATGCTTAGCATCTCCGTTGTCGGCCTATTCTTGTCCTACTTTTATCAAAAAGATCTAAACGCTCTCATACTGGGCGATGAAGAAGCGCTCCATTTAGGCGTGGATGTGGAACGCGCAAAGAAGGGCCTGCTGATACTTGCCTGTGTACTGACAGGCTGCAGCGTATCGCTCGCAGGTATAATAGGGTTTGTGGGCCTGGTCGTTCCTCACGTAACCCGCATGTTCATAGGGAAGGACCACCGCATTCTATTAATAACCTCGTATCTCTTAGGCGGTACATTCCTAATATTGTGCGATACGCTGGCCAGGACTATCATCGCCCCCATGGAACTGCCTGTAGGTGTAATAACCGGAATATTTGGGGGAAGCCTCTTTGTCTATGCCCTTACAAGGAAGAGAGTATTTGTGGGGGGCGGATCGTGATAGAGGCAAGAGGCCTTACCTGCGGCTATGACTCATCGTTCTTCCTTAAGGACATAAACCTTAAAGTGAAAAATGGGGAGATCATGGGAATAATCGGGCCGAATGGTTCCGGAAAGACCACATTTCTGCGCGCCATGACGAGGATCCTCAAGCCCCGATCAGGCACAATATCTTTTCGTGAAAGAGATATATGGACCATAAAACTCGAGGAGCTTGCAAAGATGATAGCAGTGGTCTCCCAAAGATCGGAAACCGCTATGATGAGTGTTGAGGAATACGTCCTTCTAGGCAGGATACCTCATCACAAAAGGCTGCAACTGATAGAGAATAAGAGAGATATGGATATAGCGCGGCGCTCAATGGAGCTAACCGGCACGCTCAAGATAAAGGACCATCTCATCGATGAAATAAGTGGGGGAGAACGACAACTGGCCCTGATAGCGCGCGCGCTCACGCAGGAGCCAGACCTTCTTCTGCTGGACGAACCCACTACACATTTAGACATAAGCCATCAGGTAATGGTGTTGAACCTCATTAAAAGGCTAAACAGCGAACTTGGGCTTACGGTGATCATGGTACTTCATGATCTGAATTTAGCAAGCGAATACTGCCATCGCCTTATCCTTCTTAATGAAGGCAGGGTGAGAAAGATAGGCTCACCGGAGGAGGTGATAGATTACAGGATAATAGAAGAGGTCTACAAAACACTGGTTGTTGTAAAGAATAATCCAGTATCTTCGAGACCGCATGTCTTTGTTGTCTCCGAGGAGAAAAACCTACGACCTAAAATAGAAGAATAAAAACAGAATCGACAGAGGAAGTGAAGGTATAATCCCTTCCGCTGCCCCGCAACGGTAATCCTGATGTTCAGGGAGCCCGGACGACTGTCCCTTCTGTAAGTATTCTCGAGGGAGAAAAGGATGAAGAAAGAAATAATCTTACTTCTGGCAGCAGTTTTTATTCTAAGCCAGGGCACAGTTTTGGCCGAGACGGAAAAGAAAAAAACCGACAAAAAGACCCAAGAAGAAGGCGCTGATCAACATACACCGATCCTGCATGAGGCGGCAAAGATCACCACAACTATCGTAGAAACACCCTTAAAGTTGGTTGAAGGCACACTAGGTTTCGACCTCGGACAACTCATCATAACACCCACCAAATACGAAAAATACCTAAAAGATATTACAGTAAGTGCGTCCGTAGCAGATGAGAAAGACTTTGAAAGAGGCGTCTTTAAAGACGTCTCTGAGCCATTGGATAGAATAAACAGTGTGCGCATAGAGAGGTTCGGCACACACGGCCAATCAGCCTCACCAGTAATAAGAGGCCTGACCGGTAGCAGGATCCTGGTGCTTATAAACGGTATCCCGCATAACGCGCCTTCACTCGGCAACGCTGACCTATCAAAGATCATGATGGGAAAGGTAGAGCGCATAGAGGTCGTAAGAGGGCCATATTCATCGCTGTACGGGGCCGACGCCGTAGGAGGCGTCATCAATATTATCACCAAAAAAATTCCGGAAGAGACAGTGTTAAATATTTCTTACTCCTACGGTTCATGGAACACCCATAACTTAACTATTGAGAACGGCTCAACACACGGAAAGCTGGGCTATAACGTCATTCTGGACTACTTATTCACAGACGGCGCCAGGATCCATTCTGACCATAACGCCCTTGACTTGACATCAAATTTAAAATGGGACATCGCAGATGAGGTGAGCTACAACTTCTATACGAACTACTATCTCTCACGAACTGAGCACCCGGGGCCTCAACCCGCATTCGATCAAAACAACAGGACCGCTACGGAGAATATCCTCGGCAACGAGGCTGTATATTCGCTCTTTGACTACAGCAGAACGAATAGGATCAATCTCAATTCAACATTAAATATAAAGAACTTCACGGCCAATCACTACTTCATTTATTGGAATGACGATGATCACAGCGAATCGATAGATTGG
>JAZFTF010000186.1:0-7567 GCA_036446495.1 Candidatus Omnitrophota bacterium
CCCGCACTTCTATGATCTACGATAATAACAGAAGATGCTGGGTTCATCTCTTCAGGTACTCTTTGATGGATCTGGTCACTTCTTCAACGCTTATATCCTTCATGCATGCATAATCCCTGGCGCAGGTAGCTTTATAACAAGGCCTGCACTTCGCGTTCGAGGTCAATATCGTATACCTGCCGGAAGCCGATACATGCCTCTCCGGTTCGGTCGGGCCAAATAGAGCCACAAAAGGGGTCTTTACCGCACTCGCCACATGCATTGTAGCGCTATCGGTCGTGATAAAAACATTGCACCTTTTGATTATAGCCGCGAGCTGCAGGAGATCCGTCTTACCTATGGCTATTATCGGCTTGCTCTTTGCCATGGAAGATATCTCTTTGGCCGCCTGAAGATCGTCTTTGGTCCCTGTGATAATAACCCTCGCGTTATGCTTACCGGCCAGCTCGTCACAGAGAGCCGCTACCTTTTCTATGGGCCAGCTTTTGCTTATCCACCTCTTGCTGGCCTTTGGACTGATCCCGACTAAACACTGTTTTTTTATATCTATCCAGCAATCGTGTAAAAATTTTTCAGCCCACTCCTCTTCTTCTTCCTGCGGCCAGATCTCAAGCCGCTTATCGTTAGACTTGATGCCGGCTAAGGCGAGTGTCTTGAACTGGTGGCTTACTGGATCTATGTACTCTCCTGTGTCTTTTACCTTTTTATTCAAAAGAAGCGAGAACTTTCCATTGTCATATCCGCACCTTAAGGGGGCGAATGTCAGGAAAGAGAGAAGGTGGCTTCTGCGGCTATTCTGTAGGTCTATTACCATATCGAAATTGTTCCTTCTTAAGGCTGTCCCCAACCGCATAAGCCCTTTTATCGATCTATGCCTAGCTTTGAAATCGCAGACTATGATCTCGTCTATATAAGGGCACCCCTTCAGGACCTGGCGCGCCTCTTGGCCAACCAAGACTTTAATAAGGGCTTTTGGGAAAGCCGACCTGATCGCGCGCAATGACGGTATCGACAATATCACGTCGCCTAAAGCGCTCGTCTTTATCACCAATATATTCTTCCTCTCGATGACCTCTTCATATAGGCCTATGGTCTCAGTCGCCATCTTATTGAAAGAGTACTTTTTGGCGTTCTCTCTGCCATTCTCGCTCAATCTCTGCGCAAGGTCCTTATCCTTAGCAATCTTCACTATCGCGTCCTGCAATGAGCGAACATCTTCAGGCGGGACAAGAAGACCGTTTACCCCATCCTCGACAAGCTCTACGACACCTCCGACCTTTGTAGCCACTACCGGAACGCCGCACGCCTGCGCCTCTATAATAACCCTGCCGAAGGCCTCGGGTGTTATTGTTGGCAGGACTAGCAGGTCCAGCTGAGAAAGCACTTTTGGAACATCGTCCTGCCATCCTGTAAATTCGATGATCCTAGTAAGTGCCAGCCTCTTGATCAATAGCTCCAGATCTTTTTTGCAGTCTTCTTTTCCGGGAGAAGGTTCGCCTATTATCAATACCTTAAGCTTCGGGACGACCCTGGATACTACGGATAGGGCCTTGATGAAATACTCGTGGCCTTTTATCGGGGTTATCCTAGATATCACCCCTATTGTGAAGCTCGACGAATTTACAGACGCAACATCACTATCTCCGGGATTTCGCCGTGGGGCGGAACCCCGCACTATCCCGCGAAGCGGGACTGGTGCGTGGGTAAAATCGCTTTCCGACAAGGATTTGGCATTCTCTTTTAACTCTCTTCTTCTCTTGGCATCAGTAAACTTAAACTTCTCAGGATCGACCCCCCTGGGTATGTGCCTTATCCTTGGATAAGGCACATTAAAACCCTCTATCATGCGTTTGGCGATACTATGCGAGGCGACTATGACAAACTTGCCCCATCCCATTACACGGCTTGTGAACCTATTCTTATAATATCCGTGGGCGGTCGTTACAAAATAACATCCCGTCATCCTGCAGGCAGCAAAGGCTATCCAGGCCGGCACCCGGCTACGGGCGTGAACTATATCTATATTCTCTCTCTTTATAATATCGCAGAGCTTCCAGACCATCCTGGTCATGGTAAATATGGACTTTTTTCCGACCGGAAGGGTGTAATGCCTAGCTCCTATTATATCCAATTCGCGCACAAGCCTACCGCCGCCTGATACGACTACAGCCTTATGGTCGTTGTCCACCAGGAACCTCGCCAGCTCTATCGTACCGCGCTCTACGCCCCCTATATTTAATTCCGGTAATATCTGAAGTATATTCATGCTTTTATTAAATTATCCTGTACAACTTTTTGTACATCCTGTCCCGGTTGTCGAGTGTCTTAAAAGCGTCCCGGGCCGCGTACTTTTCATTAATAATCTTTCCTACACTCGCGACCGGTACCTTCGCTATGTACCCATCCCTGGCCAGCGCGTCTATGGCACAGGCGTGCTTACTGGAAGGCCTCCTCTTCTCTAGATCGAAGACGAGCGTCTTCTTTCCTGAAGAGGCCGCCTCAGAGACCATGGATATGCTCTCCCCTGACACGAGGACCATATCGCTTAGATCCAGTATTCCGCCAACAGCGTTCTTTACGTTCTTCTCATTGGCTATCACCAAAAGATCGCATCGCGAATGAGCGTCGAGGCGCTTCTTTAAAAGCTCCTCGACGCTTCTAGGTGTCCTTCTTGAAGTCGTCACCAGGAGTCCTATGTCGAGCTTCTCGATCGATTCTTCTACCTGGTCTATAAGCCTATCAACTATATCCGTAGTAAGGCTGTATTCCGGTGTATCGCCTCCAAAGAGGATCCCTATATTCTTACCGCGAGTCAATTCAAAGAACTCCCTTATCCTATTGCTCCCGTCCCGCATCGACTCCTCGTTTATAATATTAGGGGCGCCTTGGGTAATGACCACATTATCTCTCTTTGGCGGTTTATCATGTGCGGGTATTATCGCAACGTTAAAATTGCTCAAAGGCATCATGCCTGGTTTCATGATAACACAATTTTTGGCGTTATTCTCTCTTGTCAAAAAAACGTTCACAGCGGACAGGGAAGAGCCGCATGATATGACTATATCGGCGTACACATGCGTGATCCTCTTAAAAGACGCCTCCTTGAGAAATAGCCTAAGAAACCCAAGACTCCCCTGCCATATGTGCGATGAGAGTAGCACAAGCAGTGAAATAACGGCTCGGGCGAAACGGTTTCTGTACTCCACTTCTATTATCTCAACTTGTGTGTCTTTATCTTTAAATCCGGAGTCACGCCTGCAGTCTTTGATGATATTGAAGACCGATAGAGACTGGTTTAAGTGCCCCTGCTTCATGTCGCTGAGTATAACTACCTTTCTTACAGGCGTAGATTTCCACCTGGTATAACTCCACATCCACTGATCGGGATATTGTTTTACATAATATTCCAAAAACTCCGCCTGCTTTTTTAAGGCCTCTTCTATATCGGCCGCGCGGTCGCGCGTCCTGGGGACGGTAAAAGACTCTTCGAGCTTTATCATATGCCTCGAACCCTTCTTCCTTATTATAAAACCGGGGATTATAGAGGCCCCCGAATCCCTGGCGAGCCTGGCCGCGCCGATCGCGTGTGAAGCGGGCCTTCTCAAGAGATTGATAAAGACGCCTGACTTGCCGGCATCCTGATCCCCCAGGATCCCTACTATGTCTCCGGCATTAAGGGCTTTTATCATCCCCCTGGCAGACATACCTCTGTTCACTATCTTGTTACCTAACCTCTCTCTGTAGCTATTCAAGAGATCGTTCAATCTTTTATACTTCAATGGACGAGCCAAACCGTACATAGGAAAACCGGCCTGGGCACTCTTTAAACCGGAAAGCTCCCAGTTCCCAAAATGGCTCGTCAGAAAGATTATGCCTTTCTTCTTCTCATGAGCCCTCTTTATAATATCGGTATCCAGTTCTATGTTTCTCTCGAGGTACTTTGTGTCGATCTTATTGACGGCAGCCATCTCGACTATAGATTGTCCGTAGTTCTTATATGCGCTCTTTAATATGCTCTTGAGTTCGCGCGGCATCTTTTCTTGAGATAAGGCGGCCTTCAGGTTGGCGTAGGCTATCTTTTTACGCCTGGGGTGGAGATAATACATAGAGAGCCCTATGACCCTGCCAACCCATAGGAGGAATCCCATAGGCAATATCGCTATTATAAGACTCGCCGCTTTAACGGCTATATAGAGTATGTAATCTATCATTGAACAACTCTTTCTGTCCTGTCACTTTAAACTCTACGCGCAATACAAGTATCCGCGCTTTATCTTCTTTGATCTCTAACTCTTTTAATTTAGGCGCGTCTTTCTCTGTGGTCACGATCGTCTTTATATTCAATCTCTCTGTTTCACCGAAGACCCTCTGCATCTCTTTAGCCTTATAGTCGTAGTGGTCCGGATAGTGGAGCGTCGAAGCTATCTCGGCGCCAAGGGTCTTTAAGGTATATTCAAAGTACCCGCTATTTACTATGCTCGATAGGACAAAGACCTTCTCGCCCCGCAATGACGATAAGGCGAGTTCTTTTCCGGTGCCCAATTCATAAATACCCGCTGGTTGGTGGATCGATTCCGCCACAGGTGTATCCGGGACACGGTCCTTAAGCTCACCTTTTATGCGCTCTATATTAGCCCTTCCCATATCGGTCTTTGTGAGCATCACTATATCAGCCCTGTTCAGGCCCCTTATCCCCTCTCTCAACAGGCCTCTCGGAAAGACCTTTCCGTTACCAAATGGATCTGTAGAATCAAGAAGGACTATATCGAGGTCTCTCTTTATAGACCAGTGCTGGAAGCCATCATCGAGGATCAATGTATCGGCATTGAACTTTTCGCATGCCTCCCTGCCAGTTGCTATCCTGTCCCTGCCCACTATAACGGGTATGTCACCTAGCTTAGCCTTAAGCATCTTCCATTCATCTTCACCATATCCTCTTATCAGCACGGCCGGGTTCCTACCGTTCTTCTTTAAATATTCCGCCAGCATGCATGTAAGCGGCGTCTTTCCGGTCCCACCGAGTGTCATATTGCCAACGCTTATTACTTTACATGGGAGCCTCCTCGACGCGTGCGTCTTGACGAAACGTATCATATCCACCGTTAAAGAATAGAAGAAAGACACAAAAGAGAGTACAGCCTTAAAAATACCGGCGACAAACCCGCTTCTATCATCTCTCATCAATGAATATATATATCTCTTCATGGTATCCATTAAGCTCTCCGAGGAGCGTTGAAGGCCCCTTCTAAATGAACCATGGTCCTCGCTGTAGCACCCATATTCTTATCCATAAGCGCCCTGGCACGCCCGCCCATAAGCTCTCTCTCCGATCCATCCTGCAAAATCCGGTCTATATTCTTGAAGAGATCTCTTCCGTCTTTCACCATGCACGCGGCACCCGCGTTTATAAATTCATTCGCTATATCTTTAAAATTGAACATGTGCGGGCCGAAGAGGATCGCCTTTGAGAATATCGCGGGCTCGAGTATATTCTGTCCGCCCTTGCGCATAAGGCTTCCGCCTATAAAGATAACCGTCCCTATAGAGAATATCTGGCTCAAACGCCCCATTGTATCCAAGATTATAACAGGCGGTTTTCGGTTTGCGGTTTTCGGTTTGCGGTTACATTCCGATACCCTTACCGGATCGAAACCGGCCTTCTCTACTAAGGCCTCGATCTCAGATACCCTATCTATGTGGCGCGGGGCTATCAATAGCCTTAAACCGGGTGAGGTTTTCAAGAGATCTTTGTAGATATCGAGAACAATACTCTCTTCAGGCCTGTGTGTCGAACCTGCTATAAAAAGCCTCTCATTCTCTTCCAGGCCGAGGTCGCGCCATATCGCTTCTCTATCCATCTCCCCCTGCGCGTAGGATCCGGCTGCGGCATCGAACTTGACGCTACCGGTAATCACGACCCTATCCGCCGGCGCACCCATATTTTTTATCCTCTTGGCGTACTCTTCATTCTGCATACAGAAAAGAGCTATCTTCTCGAGTATCCCTTTAAAGAAAAACCTTATCTTCATATAATGCCTGTATGACTTTGGCGATATCCTCCCGTTTACCAGTAAGACCGGTATGCCTCTTTTTGATAGCGCCGTTATAAGATTGGGCCATAACTCCGTCTCTATTATTATAAAGATCGATGGACCTATAGTGTCTATTACTTTGTTAACTATCCAGCTTATATCCACCGGCAGATAGATGATGGTCGCCCTGCCTTTTAGATACTTATTGGCCACATCGTTTCCGGTCTTCGTAATCGTGGAAACGATAAGCTTCTTCTCCGGATACTTATCAAGAATGGCTTCGCATAGAGTACGGCTCGCCATCACCTCACCCACGCTCACGGCGTGGATCCATATCCTATCCCTGCCCTTAAGAGCCTCGAGCACATCTTTAGGATAGCGGCCGAATCTCTGCCAAATATCATTATGATATCTGCCTGTAAATACCAGATACGGCAGGTAGAAGAGAGTAAAAATTATAAATATTACATTATAGAAAAATACCATGATTAGCGTATAGCGGATAGCGTTTAGCGTATAGAGCCGAGTATTCTATACAGCGCGTTATCCACTTCCTTAAAAAGATTTTTTTAATTTATTTTTTTTATGCATTTTTAAACGGTTTTCATTTCTTTTCTATACGCTATCCGCTAAACGCTATGCGCTATTATTTACGCGCGCGGGTGCGTCTTGTCATACACAGCTTTTAGCCGCTCCATTGTTATGTGAGTATAGATCTGTGTTGTCGATAGGTTCTTGTGCCCTAACAGCTCCTGCACGCTCCGCAGATCCGCCCCTCTATCTAAAAGATGGGTAGCGAATGAGTGCCTGAATGTGTGGGGGGATATCTTCTCCTTTAAACTGATCTTCTTGATATATTTGTCAATAATACGCCTTACGCTCCTGTCATGAAGACGGCCACCGGCTTTATTTAAAAATAGCGCTTTATTCTTTTTGGGCCTCTTACCCAGATAACTTCTCAAAGAATTTGAGGCCTCATCTCCGATGGGGCATATCCGTTCGATCTTGCCCTTGCCCATGACCTTCACAACACCTCCGATAAAATCGACGTCTTCGATATCAAGCCCGACAAGCTCGCTTACCCTGATGCCCGATGAGTATAGGATCTCCATGATAGCCCTGTCTCTCGCGCCCCATGGGTCTTTAGCGTCTGCCGATTCGATCAATTTAACTACACTAGCCGTATCGAGAAAATGCGGTAGGTTCTTATCCTGCTTGGGAGTAGATATGGTGGATAGGGGATTGGACTTTATATGGCCTTCTTTATATAAAAACTTAAATAGGGATCTTAACGCCGACAATTTCCTGGCAACCGACTTCTTTTTGTATTCACGTGAACGCAGCGCCGCCAGGTATTTTCTTATCATAAGATAGTCTACCGACTCCAGGGGTTTATCCCCAAGAAAACTTGAGAAGCCCTTTAGGTCATAGGTATAATTGATAATAGTATGCCCGGAGAAGTTCTTCTCTATAGTCAAGTAGTTCACGAATTTATCTATATATCTGTCTATCATATTCAGCTTTCAGCTATCAGC
>JAZFTF010000187.1:0-3614 GCA_036446495.1 Candidatus Omnitrophota bacterium
CACTTAAAGCTAATAAAGAATACACAAAAAAGTTTCCCAAACCTGATGCTTTTATGGATGAGATCGCCAAGAAAGGTAAGAAACATAAGAAGATAGATCAGAGGGGAAGAAAAGAGTTCCCTTGCCTCAAGAAAGGAAAGCCAGGTTCTGCGGTTGTTACAAACAATGCCGCGGATGGGATATTGAATGAGGATCCCAATGAGATAAAGGTCGCGATAGCGTACATGAATAACTTCACGTTCTCATGTCCTCAGACTGAGAGATGGGAGAGGGCATTGTCTAAGATACCATTTTTAGTTCATATTACGACGCATGCGGCAGAGTTCACATGGTTTTCCGACATAGTCCTTCCTTCTACCCACCATATGTTTGAAAAGTGGGGATATGTCAAGGTACATGGGAACGGATACCGACATGTTACTTTGCTGCAGCCGGTAAACGATAAGGTATGGGATGTAAAGATCGATGAGAGCGAAATCCCGTGGCTGCTAGCGGAAAAACTTGCAAAGAGGGGCTTTGGTAATCTTCTCGAGCACTACAAGGAATACAAAGACCCTGAAACAGGTAAGGCACCTACCAACGAGAAAGAGTTTGCTCTTTATGCGCTTAAATATGCGACTCAAGATCTCTGGGATCCCGCGAAGTATAAGGGTGGAGACAAAATAAGCGGCTGGAAAGACCTTGTTGCGAAGGGTGTGTGGAACTCGGATCCTTATCCGTACAGGAAGAGGTGGAGTCACATGAAGACCATGACGAAGAAGTTCGAGTTCTATAGTGAGACCCTAAAGAAGGCTCTTACCGAACACGCAGAGAAGCATAATACAACTGTTGATGATATACTCGCAACCTGCAACTATCAGGCAAAAGGCGAGTTGGCATTTGTCCCGCATTATGAAGAGCCTTTTGTCTTGGGTGACGTGAGAAAATATCCTTTTCAACTCGTCGACTACAAGTCCCGCTTGAACAGGGAGGGTAGGTCCGCGAATTGCGCGTGGTACCAAGAGCTTAAGGATATAGACCCGGGAGATAAGGCGTGGGACGATGTAGCTAAGATCAACCCGGTTGACGCAAAGAAGATCGGGATAAAGACGGGTGACAAGATAAGACTGACTTCTCCCACAGGCTCGCTCGAGTGCACAGCAAGCCTGTGGGAAGGCGCGCGACCGGGAACAGTAGCAAAGTGCTATGGGCAGGGGCACTGGGCTTATGGCAAACTGGCATCCAAGAAGTTTGGAAAGAAGCCTCGCGGAGGCAACAACAACACTATAATCCCGGCTGACTATGACCGCTTGAGCGGCTCAACAGCGTTTTATGCATTAACGAGGCTCAAAATAGAGAGGGTATAAGGAGTTTCAATTGGACACAGAGAAGAGTTTGTTGCGCGAGCAGGAGCGGAATGCTTCGTATAGGATCCTTTCGGCTTGTTACTACCCGCCGGATGAGAAGTTGATAGCGATGCTGGATGAGCATGATACGCTTTCCGGAGAGCTTGGTTGCGAGATAGCAAAAGCGTTTCCGGGGGAAGAGAAGCTTGAGGAACTGAAGATCGACTACTCAAGGCTTTTCGTAGGACCGTTCAAACTGATCGCCCCTCCTTATGGTTCTATCTATCTTGAGAACGGTAGGCAGACTATGGGGGATTCGACTATAGACGCAAAGAGACGCTACAAAGAAGAGGGGCTCGATATATTCATTAAAGAAGCGCCGGATCATATAGCCGTGGAATTGGAGTTTATGTATTTTTTGATCTTTAACGCCGCCGAGGCTATTAAGGAGCAGGATCCGGAAACAGCTGATTCTTATCTAAAAAAGCAGAGATCTTTCCTAAAAGACCATCTCGGTGAATGGATATCTAAGTTCACCGAGGATGTTGAGAGTAATGCCTCGACCGATTTTTACAGGGATCTGGCGCGGGCCACAAGGTTGTTTATTGAAGAGGACTTGAAGTATATTTTCAGCTTGTAGTTTATCCCGCCTCGTAAGACGTGCAAGAATTTTCTCCGAAAATTCTTGCACACTCGGCGGGACTAACCTAGCCGTTAGTTACGATGGCTAGGTTGTTCGCACTTATGAGTTACAAAAAATCAAATATTTTTGTAACTCATGTGCTCATTAAAAGGAGGTGTTATTATGTTTGGCTTAGGTATGGGAGAGCTTATTATAATTCTGCTGATCGTTCTTCTTATATTCGGCGCAGCCCGTCTTCCTCAGATAGCTCAGTCGCTGGGAAAATCGATCAAGGAGTTTAAAAAAGCCGGCAATGAGATAAGGAATGATATTGAGGAAGTAACCAAGGAAGAAAAGAAGGCCTAGCGATCCGCAGAGGGTGCCTAAGCCGCTCTACGCCAATGAAGCGTATTATTCTGATGGCCGCTTTTTACTTTATAAGATCGATCGCAGCCAGAAAGCAGTAAACTATGGCAGATGAAACGAGAACTTTTACGGAACACCTGGATGAGTTGAGGTCGCGGCTTATAAAATCGGTCATCCTTGTCATTATTATGGCCGGTGTTGTGTATAATTTTATCAAGGTGATTATGCCTAGTTTGATTAAGCCGGTCGGAAAGCTGGTATTTATCGCGCCTCAAGAAGCGTTTATCACTAACGTAAAGATAGCGCTATTCGGCGGACTCTTCCTGGCCTCGCCTTTTGTGCTTTATCAGATCTGGCGGTTTATCTCAGCCGGCCTTGAGAAGAATGAGATAAAATATACGCTCATATTCGGCCCGCTCTCTTTTCTATTCTTCCTAATAGGGATAACCTTCGCCTATTTAATAGTTGTTCCGCTAGGAGTAAAGTTTCTTCTAGGTTTTGCGACAGAATATGTAACGCCAATGATATCTGTAAGTAAATATATATCTTTTGTGGGAGCGCTCACTTTAGCTTTTGGCGTGATTTTTCAGCTTCCATTGGTAAGCCTCTTTCTGACAAAGCTCGGCGTAACGACACCCAGTTTTTTATCCAAAAAGAGAAAGCACGCTATTGTCCTTATCTTTATATTGGCGGCTATAATCACACCTCCTGATATAGTAACTCAGTGCCTAATGGCCGTGCCTTTACTGGTCTTGTATGAAATCGGGATAATGTTTTCTAAAATGGTGTATAAACCGTCATGATAGATAATGTGACCTGTATAATACTGGCCGGCGGTAAGAGCAGTAGAATGGGCAGGGATAAATCATTTGTCCCGTTTTTAGGAAAGCCGCTTATCGAAAATGTGATAGACAAAATGGAACCTATTTTTAAAGATACGATTATTGTCACAAATAGCCCGCATCTTTATAAAAAATACAAGATGGAGACACGGGTTGATATATTGACCGACCGCGGGCCTTTAGGGGGGATACACGCGGGCCTAAGCTATTCAAAAAATAAGTATAATCTTGTCGTTGCCTGCGATATGCCATTTTTAAATGAAGGGTTGATACGCCTTATGACAGAGAGACTCGTGGATTGCGACGCGGTAGTGCCGCGATGTAAGGGCAGGCTTGAGCCTTTATGCGCAGTCTATTCAAAAAGCTGCATAAGACTTATAGAAAGTGAGATAGCCAGCAATAATCTTAAGATGATGAATTTCTTAGAACTTGTTAAGATAAGAATAATAGAAGAGACGG
>JAZFTF010000188.1:0-4300 GCA_036446495.1 Candidatus Omnitrophota bacterium
GCTATTGGGACAAGCGGAGACTGTTTTTCTGTGTGCGTTTCGACTAGGCTTTTGTCTACGACGGAAGATACGGATTGGGCGGAAGGGTTGGGGAGTATATGGTTTACGAATCGTGACGATGGTTTGATGACCCGGGAGTTGGAGGGAAAGGCGTACAAGATAAATATATTCGAGCTTATCTCACACCACTACGCGAATACAGAAGACGAGTTTATAGATTTTTTCGGGGAGCTCAGAGAAAAGTTGGAGGGAAAGATAGAGTCATTGGACCACCATCCACAGATGACACTCAGGAACAAGCGTGCCCTCATTGGCAGATATGAGGGGCTTCCGCAGCTTGTCGTCTGGAACGACAGGGAGCTCTTTCTGGTGCTGGTAAAGTCTAAAGATGACAAGATAAACAAAAGAGAGATCGATTTCTTTAATGAATATATAATAGATATAGGTTTATTCAAGGCGAAGATATTCAGGGTGGTCGAGAAGGACGAATCCAAATCTTATCAGCCCCCAAGAGAAGTAAAATCTCAAGAGAAGCCCAAGATCGAAAGAGAGGCGAGGCCTAAAGAAAGACCTAAGACTGAAGCTGATAAGAAAGAACTCCCTGTTATAGAACTACCCGGCCCTGATAAGGAGCCACCCGCGTTGGAACCTCCTAAAAAAGTGGTGGAGCCGCCTAAGGTTTTGCCGCAACCTCCTGCCAAAGAAGAGAAGTCGAAAGTGATAGAGTTGGGCGAGCCGAAAGAGACAAGGCCTGAGCCTCAACCCACCCCTGAGTTTTCTAAAAAGATCAAAAGAAAGCCCTTTACAAAAGGGGAGATACAGTTTATGGCGGAGAACAGGGACAAGATGACCAATGAAGAGCTCGCCGGGCACATGGGCAGGAGCCTGGATTCAGTTACGCACAAGTTGAGTAGGATGAACCTTAGCCGGGAGAGCTTTGACTGGACAGAAGAGAAAGATGATTTTTTACGGGTAAACCTAATGAAACTCACTTATAGGGATCTGGGCGAGAAGCTCGGTACTACAATACCCTCTGTTAGAGCCCGCTGCAAGAAACTGGAGATCAAGAAGTGATAAAGAAAGAGTTTCTCTATCTCGGATGGTATTTCTTACTCTGCATACCGGTCATTATCCTCTATGTAAATTTCTCGATCAAGGCTAAGAGGGAATGGCTCTCGCTCATAGGCCGTATAAGGCCGCAGGAGATATCCGATGAGCAGAAGAGAGAGTATATCCGCCTGGAGTCGGCGTTTCCTGTGGAATTCCAGAATCTCGCGCCTTCCGAGAACGGAGAGCCGCAGATATACCAGGGTTTTACAAGGGATGTAAGCAAGAACGGGTTATGTGTGGAGACCTTCACCGTGCGCGGAAAGAAAATGGAAGGCCTGACGCCCAACGAGACAAAGTTGAGGCTGATAATAAATATTCCCTCCGAATCCGAGTCTACCGTGGCGCAGGGTACGATAAGATGGATCAACAAGACCGAGGACATGACCGTCGACAGGTATACGATGGGGATATCGTTCGATGATATAGCCAAACCCGATCTTGAAAATATCATGAAGCATGTTTTATGGTTCAGGAGAAAGCCGAATATATTGGGCATAGTCGTGGCCCTTGTATTTATGCTGCTGGCGACTTTTTTCAGCATGATCATCGTTTTAAAAGAAGAGAAGTCGGACTTGGAGAAGAAGGTAAGGATGGCGAGAGAGGGCAAAGCAACGCTGACAAGTGTTAACGAGGAGTTTAAACGGGAGAGAGATGAATACCAGAGAAGAATAGACGAGCTTTCGCAAGAGCGCACGGTCCTTATGACCAGGCTCAGGAGCGCGGAGAGCAGGATAAGCGCTACGGCCGTATCCGCAGCCAGGGCCCAGGCCGAGAGAGCAAAAGTCCAGATAAAAGAAGATGAAATAGAAGAAGAGCCCGAAAGTGTACTAATGGAAGAAGCAGAAGAGGTTTTTTTATTGGGGCCTGAAGAGGAAGAAGCCGCTTTGGAAGAGTCGGAAGAGTTTCTGGAGCCGGTGGTCGAGCTGAGAAGTCCGTCAGTCGATCCAGGAGAAGAGCTCGTAGCCCCTAATGTAACGAGAAGCATGGTGGAATCCGAGCAGGATATCTATAGAACCCTAAGGAACTATATCTTGACAGACGAGACCCATCTTCTAGACAGGTATTGCTCTACCCACAAAAGGAGTATATATCACGCCGCCAGCCTCTTTGCCCTCGCTGAAATGCGCTATAAGAACGGGTCGATGAAAGAGATGACGTTAAATGCCTATAGGGATGTTATCAAACTATACTCAAGATCAAAATACGCCAGCTATGCCAGCCATCGTATCGAGCAGGTGGATAGAAATCTTCCTTACGGCATGCGCACCCTAAAGTACTACGCTCAAAATTACAATCTGCCGCCTCTTTTTGACTATAGGGAGCTAGAGCCGTATAAAAAATAATGACCAGATTCTTCGTATCTTATTTTGTTTGAAACTTTTGCGTTCTTATGTTAATATGATAACACTAAAACATCATTATGATAACGGTATTATATGCTGCCAGCGTTAGTAGAATTTAGTAAAAACCATGTAGCCATAGCCACATTTTCCACATGGGTCTTCGCACAGACTATCAAGGTAATACTTGGTATAGTGCGCGAGAGACGTTTTAATTTTATGTGGTTTGTGGGTACTGGCGGACTCCCGAGTGCGCACACTGCTGCGGCTACCGCGCTGGCGAGTTCGGTGGGGCTCTACCAGGGGTTTGACACGCCCATATTTGCCCTGGCCACGCTCTTAGCGGTACTAGTTGTATTCGACGCTCAGGGCGTCAGAAGGGCCAGCGGGAAGCAGGCGGAGATATTGAACAAGATCTTGGATGATATGTACTGGAAGAAGAAGATCCAGGAGGACCGTCTCAAGGAGCTGCTGGGGCATACGCCCGTAGAGATCATTACGGGGTTGATGATAGGTGTATTTATGAGCCTTTTATTTTATAAGGGAGCTTTATAAGCATCATGAAGAAGAATATATATTTGATCTTGGCCATCGTTGCCGTAGTGTTTATCGTGTGGCTTGTGATAAACGCCATTGTCGGCGGCAAGGCCGATACAGGACGCTCATTGACCGCCCTGTACAGCGACGCAAAGGCCTTGGAAGCGGAAGAGTCGTACCTGAACGCCCAGGCCCTCTACAGCGATATATTGGAAAAGACCCAAGACGAAGAATTCACAGAGAAGATCCGCGGAGACCTTGAGAACCTCAACACAAAGATACTCTTTTCGCCTTTAGCGACCAAAGATAGCGCCATACATACGGTAATAAAAGGGGATACGCTGGGTAAGATAGCCAAGAAGTTCAATACCACTGTAGGATTGATAATGAGGTCCAACAATCTGAAGAGTGATATTATAAGACCCGGACAGAGACTCAAGGTGTCAAAGGCCGTATATAAGGTCTTGGTCGATTATTCTGACAACATCCTCTTTCTGAAATCGGGAGATGAAGTGATAAAGAGGTACGTGGTCGCTACCGGGCTAAGCAATTTAACCCCTATAGGTGCATTCAAGATCATAAATAAACTCAAGGACCCGGTCTGGTATAAAGCCGGGGCTATAGTGCCGTCCGGAAGTCCGGAGAATATATTGGGTTCGAGATGGCTGGGGATCTCTGTGGCCGGGTATGGCATACATGGGACGACGGAGCCGGAGACCCTCGGCAGCCATGTTACGGCCGGCTGTGTGCGCATGAGCAGAGATGATGTGGAAGAACTATATGACATACTCCCGATAGGGACAGAAGTAGTAATAGTGGACTAAAGATATCCGCCTTCGACTGATTTCCCGCCTCGCAACATTTTGTGTTGCTCTCAGCGGGATCCCGTCAAAAGAATAAAACATGGCGTGACGGGAAAATGCGCACCTTCAAGGAAGAAATTTGGTAAGGAGATTGATTTACGAAAATAAAATTTTCGTAAATCAAGTGCTAATTTGTGAATGGAAGTGGATTGGATTTTGAAAAACCTATAATAGAGCTCGAGAGAAAGATAGAAGAGCTCAAGAAATTTACCTCTCAGGAAGATATCGATCTTACGGCCGAGACGAAGAAGTTAGAGGTAAAACTTAAAGAGGTAAAGAAGAATATATTTGAGAATCTTACCCCCTGGCAGAGAGTGCAGATAGCCAGGCATCCAAAGAGACCTTTTTTACTCGATTATGTTGATTTAATAATGACAGATTTTATCGAGCTTCATGGGGACCGGAAATTCGCGGACGATGCCGCCGTTGTTGATGGCGACGGCGTAGACG
>JAZFTF010000189.1:0-3408 GCA_036446495.1 Candidatus Omnitrophota bacterium
ATGGTCTCTTGACCGAATTTCAGCTTTTGAATATCGAGTTTCATCTCATCTTGTCCTGTTTTTAGCTCACGCATGTCTCCGGTGTTTTCCATCACGACTAGCTTAACCGTGCCCAACTCAGACTCGATATTATTCACCTTACCTACAAGCCTGTCCAGTTTACCTTCAATACCGCCTACGCTACCTTCAAGCCCGTCTACCTTTCCTTCAAGCCCGCCCAGCTTATCTTCAAGCCTGTCCAGTCTGCTCACAATACCTGTATGGCCTTCGGCTAGAAGCCTTACGTTTGAGCCAATTTCTTCTAGTAAGACCCTCGTCTCTCTTTCAGGATCATACTCCCGTATCTTTTTGGCTCTTCCATACATCTTCTTGCTCATGACGCTCTCCTCCTTTATTATTATACGTCTCCTCTACAAAAAAATCAAACTCTTTTAGGGGTATTTCCTTTTCGTATAACGTTCCCCTCATATAATAAGTAGCAAAAAGAGGTCGCTTTATTACATCTTTTTAAAAAAACAGCCGGGAGATATCGCTCCCGGCTATCTTAGATCGAAAAGAGTGTACTTGTCGCTTTTGTAATCCTTTATGAACAAACGAGAAAGGGCTAAGTAAAACGGTCGCTTATGTTTTAATGCTGGGTTTCGCTACATGGTAAAACTATAGGTGTGGCGCTTCACTTTACAGGTATGAGGGCTATGCCGGCTAGGTTGATGAGCTCTTTTACTATGGCTGCGTCTTTGTCTGTGAACTCTTTGTCTTTGCGCATAACGTTCAGGTTTATAACGCCGTATACATCCTGTTTGTTGGCTTTATTGAAAGGCACTATCATAGAGGACTTGATATAGTCTCTCTTCATCTGTGTCGATATCGACTTCATATTGCTGTCTTTAGGAAGGATGATCGGCTTCGATGTGGCGGCCGCCATGCCGGCTATCCCCTCCCCTATCTTCATCTTCACATTATCGGCTAAGTTTTTGTCGATCTTGGTAGCGGCCTTTATATGAAGGTGGTCGGTCTTCTTATCCACGGTCATAACAGACCCGGAATCAGCATCCAGGGCCAATATGCAGGTATTGAGAAGGGTACTCAAGACCTTCTCCTCATAATAGCCCAAGAATAGAGGATCCATCTCTGCTACCTGGGGAGATATCTCAGCAAGCCTCTTCTTGTGAAAACCTGTCTGCGCCATATGCGAAAAGATCTCGTTAAGAAGGGTACGTATGGTGCGGATCTTGGTGTGCGAGAAGACGGTGATGGTCAAGAGCATATCGAGAAGCTTCTCATAGACTATCCCGGCCTTCTTGGCGTCCTCCATGTACTCGGAGTTTATCTTTCTGCGCTCGAGTATGACCGGCCCTACTATTAAATGTGCCACCACCTTTTTGGCGAACGCCTTTATGGGGATGACATATACATCCAGGCCAAAGGGGCATTTATAATTCGTCTCTTCCTGGATATGAAACTCGCGCTCTTCGCCGTCTCTTATGGGGCATACCTTGCAGAACTGGCTATAGCCCGGCGTAGCCGGATCGATCTCCTGGTAAAGGAGCATGGTGGGGTTGCTTATCCTGGTCAGAAGTTTTCCCTTTAGGTCGATCGTCCTTAATGTGATACTTAAAGCGTCGGAAAAGAGATCCTGTATCTTCTGCCAATCATTGATATTGACTAGCCCCTGTAAACCTAGTCCATTCGGATACATAAAATATGAATGATTCCTTACAACTCGTTATTATTGGCGACTAATATATTATATTTACGCAGCTTATTATAGAGGGTTGTCCTGTTTATACCCAGCCTCTTTGCCGCTCTCTTCTTGTTCCAGCCGACCTCCTTTAATATATGTAATATATGCCCCTTTTCAGGCTCTTTAAGGACATCTCTTAATATATGGCTGCTGATGGTATGGGACTGGATAGCCAGCGCTGTGCTCTTATGTATTATCATCTCCGGCAAGTCCGTGGTATCTAATACGCCGTCCACATCCAGTATCACCGCGCGCTCTATGATATTCTCAAGCTCTCTTACGTTGCCGGGCCAGTCGTAGTTCTTAAGGACATCGAGCATATCAATAGAGAGACCTTTTAACTTCTTGTGGTTCTCTTTAGTGTATTGCTCTACAAAGTGGTCTATCAGAAGCGGCAGGTCCTTCTTGCGTTCCCTTAAAGGAGGGATAGTCAATGCTATTACGTTTAGTCTATAATACAAGTCTTCTCTAAATTGCTTATCGGCGACCAGCTTCTCAAGATCCTGATTTGTAGAAGCGATGATACGCGTGTCGACCTTCATCGTCTTGTGGTCCCCTACCCGCTCAAACTCCTTCTGCTGGAGTACGCGCAAGAGCTTTACCTGGAGCTCCAGGGGCAGGCCGTCTATATCATCCAGGAGTATCGTGCCGCCATTGGCTATCTCAAAACGCCCCTTGCGGTCATTGATAGCGCCCGTAAAAGCCCCTTTTATGTGGCCAAAGAGCTCACTCTCTATGAGATCTTTAGGAAGGGCCCCGCATGATACCTCTACAAAAGGCTTGTTTCGCCTCTTCTTATCGGCCATGTGTATAGCGTGAGCTATGAGCCTCTTACCTGTGCCACTCTCCCCCCTTATCAACACCGTGGTCCTGGCAGTAGCTATCCGCGTTATGAGGTTGCATATCTCAGCAAGGCCGTCCTTGCAGCCCACAAGGCCGTGAAAGAGGTCTTCGGGCTCCACTGAGCACTTCTCAACAGCCTCTTCATCTGATTCTACAGCAGTGGCCCCCTGTAATATACGCTCTATAGTGGCCAGTATCTTTTCATCATCGACCGGTTTAGAGAGATAGTCGAACGCCCCAAGCTTTATGCTGTTTACGGCAAAGTCTATATCCCTTGAGGTGGCCATTATAACGATCGGGGATGTCTTTGAGTGGTCTTTTATGATCTCCAGGGCGTCTGTGCCATCTACGCCGTCCATATCGGCCAAGATGGCCTGGAAGTTTTTCTTATCGAGCTTATTGAGGGCAATTTCTACAGTGGGGGCTATATCTACCTTGTAATCCTTGCGGGAGAGCATCTCGTATAGAGACTTCTGTGTCAACCTGTCGTTGCTTATCAAAAGGAGATGCGCTTTATTTCCACTGTCTAAAAACATCATAGGTCACACCTCTTTTATACTTCGTTAAACTCTCTCTCTATCTTCTTGGAGTAGTCATCGAGCTTATTCACCAAGACAGACATCCTCTTTAGCCCCAATTTGGTCTCTAGGAGAAATTGCCTCGGTTGAGCGTCTTCATCTATGTTCTGAAGGGCAAGATTTAAAAAGCGGTTCATCGCATCGATAGGAGAATATAGGCTATTTATGATATCCTGAGACATCTTGCCCATAGACGCGAGCCGCTTATATCTCTTCTCCCCAATTGGTCTCTTTGATTTTACC
>JAZFTF010000190.1:0-2015 GCA_036446495.1 Candidatus Omnitrophota bacterium
CCATGAAGGCTTTAGCCGATCAGCGCCCCGATGTAATCGTGCTCGATTACATAATGCCCGATATGAACGGTATCGAACTCTTAAGAAAGATAAGGGGTGTCAACAAGGATATCCCCGTTATAATGTTTACGGCAAAGCCGGATACCGGGGCGATCAAAGAATCGACAGAGCTCGATATTACGGCGTTTGTGCCCAAGCTCAGCCCTTATGTAGATACAAAGAAGAGTCTCAAATCGGCCCTCAATATGGCTTTCAATATGTTATAGGGGCAAAACCGTAGCCAGCCTTTGCCGTACTATTGACAACAATCTGACGGCTTCGGCTGGCCCGCCGTAGCTGTTATCTTGTTTACATGCTGCACAGCGAAGGAGGGAAGGAGAGAGTGAGATGGCTAAGAAGAGGATACTGCTGATAGATGATGAAGACGCATTTTTAGATATGGTCAAGATGCGCCTTGAGGCGAATGATTACGAGGTGATAACTGCGAATGACGGAGAGGCGGGGCTCGAACTTGCCCGGAAAGAGAGACCGGACCTTATAATACTCGACCTTATGCTGCCGAAAATGGACGGATACAGGGTCTGCGCGCTTTTGAAGAAAGATACCAGGTATTCATCCATCCCAATTTTGATGTTTACCGCCAAGGCCCAGCAGGAGGATATGAAGATAGGCGAAGAAGCGGGCGCGAATGGCTATATAACTAAACCGTTCGAGCCAAAGACGTTACTCGGTAAGATACATGAGTTCCTGAAGGAATAGCAAATAGAATGATGCGATAATAGTTATCGCGGTTAGCGGTGTGCGGTTTTAGGCTAGTGCAAACCGCAAACCGAAAACCACAAACCGAATCAATCGTTAACATGGGTCATATCATGGCGAAAAAGTCCAAGAGATCACTGGGAGAGAGCTTAGTCGCGGACGGCATCATAACGCCCGAGCAGTTCAAGGCGGCCCAGGCCGAGGAGTCTAAGACGGGTCAGCGTTTAAGGAAGGTCATAGTCAAGATGGGCATGATAACCGAGGCCGATATGGTTGAGTTCATAAGCCGCAAACTCGAAGTCCCAAAGATAGAGCTCTCAAATTATCTGATAGATCCCAAGATAGTGGAACTCGTCCCCGAAAACCTGGCTAGAAAATACGAACTTATACCGGTTTTTAAGATAGGCCAGCGCCTTACGTGCGCTATGGTCGATCCATGGAATGTCTTTGCTTTAGATGCGCTCAGGATGAAGACGAGCCTTACAGTGGAGCCTGCCGTGGCCGAGGAGCGGGAGATAATGAAGGCCCTCGATGGATACTACGGCGCGAAAGGTACGATAGAGGATGTTATAAAATCTATAGATGAAAAAGATATGAACCTGCGGGAGTCTTCAGCAGAAGGCACTATAGATATAAAGAAGCTGGAAGACATGGTCGAGGAACCGGTAGTGATCAAGCTGGTCAACCTCATCATAATGAAGGCTGTCCATGAAGGCGCTAGCGACATACATATAGAGCCGGAAGAGGATCTCTTAAAGACGAGGATAAGAGTGGATGGCATGCTGCGCGAGATCGCCTCGCCTCCTAAACATCTGCAGTCGGCGGTCATATCGAGACTTAAGATAATGGCCAACCTCAATATAGCCGAGAGGAGGATGCCGCAGGATGGGAGATTCAACGTAAAGATGGAAGGCAAAGATGTAGATGTGCGCGTATCGTGCGTTCCCACTATTTACGGTGAGAATGTGGTGCTCAGGCTCCTGGATGTCTCCAACGCCCTGTTGAGCCTTAAAGATATAGGTTTTGCAAAAGAGATACTCGACCGTTATCAGAAACTCATCACGCGGCCTTACGGGATAATCCTGGTGACAGGTCCGACAGGCAGCGGTAAGACGACGACGCTCTACGCTTCTTTAGACAAGATAAACACGGTCGAGAAGAATATCATCACCATAGAGGACCCTGTTGAGTACAGGCTTGCCGGCATCCGCCAGATACAAGTAAACCCTAAAGTAAATCTCACATTTGCCAATGGC
>JAZFTF010000191.1:0-9553 GCA_036446495.1 Candidatus Omnitrophota bacterium
TATTTGTCCGCCGCAGGAACCCGTGCCCCTTTTTGTATATAATCTCATCGTGGCATTTACTCCCCCTCTTTATGGCGGCGCCCATACCTATGCCCACCGAGACACCCTTTATCGCCTGTATCGACATAAGGGCCCTCGCTATATTAGCGTCGAGCTTCCTATCCCAGTGCGTATGGCTCCCCAGCCCCGCGGGGACGCCTCTGGCTATAACCTCAAAACATCCGCCCAACGTATCGCCCGACTCCTTAGCGCCGTCTATCTCCTCTACCATAAGTTTAGTAGCGGCACCGTCGGCGCATCTCGTCTTAGACTTCTCGGCCTGATCCCGCACCTGCTCATACGAAAGATCCCTGGTGTGACAATCGACTCCGCCTATAACTTTAACATGGCTTATCACCTCTATGCCTAACTCGGAGAGAAAGAGCTTACAGATACTGCCTACCGAGACACGGGCTACGGTCTCGCGGGCGCTTGAGCGCTCCAATATCGTCCTCATATCTTTCTGGTTATACTTTAGCCCTCCCGCCAGGTCCGCGTGGCCCGGCCGTGGACAGCTTAATGGAGGCAGTGTATCGATAGACGCGTCCTTATTTTTGACCATCATCGTTATAGGGCTCGCGAGCGTACTACCGTCCTTTAGGCCTGACAGAATGCGGACAGTGTCGTTCTCTATCTTCATCCGATCGCCCCGTCCATACCCCTGCATGCGCCTCTTAAGCTGGGTATCTATCGATCCGGTATCCACTCTTAGCCCCGCGACCATCCCTTCGAGTATACTTATTACCGCCTCTCCATGGCTCTCACCGGCAGTCAAAAATCTCAACATAATATCTCCTCCTTACACAAATATGACTTTAGAAATATAAAGGCTTATCAGTTTCTCGCCCCACACAATAGAAATAATAGTGGCTATAGACAAAAAAGGGCCGTACGGGATCAGGCTCTCTTTGTATTTGATCTTTACGATTATGCCAAAGACGGCTCCAAAGAGCGGAGCGAGTATAAATGCCGCCAACAGCGCGAGCTTCCACCCTAAGAAGGCCCCCACCATAGCCATCAGTTTCACATCACCGCCGCCCATCGCCTCTTTCTTAAATATCGCCTCACCTAAAAGGCCTATCAGGTATATAAGCCCGCCGCCGGCTAAGACCCCCAGCGCTGAGTGGGCCAGCCCTAAAAGATGGGTACCCTGCCCCATGAGTTGGGGAAATATAAAACTCAAGGCCAGCCCTATAGGGATGCCCGGTAATGATATCTCATCTGGTATCTCCTGTATATCGAAGTCCACTCCGCTCACAACTACAAGCGCCGCTGAAAGCGCGCTGTAAATAAAAAACTCAAGCGTTAGGCCAAAATAGTAAAAGAAGAGAAAAAAGAGCGAGCCTGTTATAAGCTCGACTATAAAATACCTAAAGGATATAGGGACCTTACAATGCCTGCATTTGGCGCCGAGCAAGATATAGCTCAGTAAAGGTATGTTATCGTACCAGCCGATAGTCTTTTTACATGACGGGCAATGCGAGCGAGGCTTTACTATAGACTCCTTCTTCGGCATGCGGCATATGCATACATTCAAAAAGCTTCCCACTATAGTCCCAAATACGAATATAAAGATATTTATCATCATGCCTGTCCCAACGCCTTTCTTAGCGCCTGCTTCATGACCTTTATGTTGGGCTTCTTCTTTGTCCATAGCTCAAATGCCTTCACGCCCTGGTATAGGAGCATGCCCAATCCGTTGGCCGTCCTGCAACCCATCTCTTTGGCGCGTTTAATAAGAGCGGTCTTGTCCGGATTGTATATAAGATCGAAGACTGAAAGGCCTTTATGCAAAAACTTGGATTCGATAAGTTCCGGATCAGACTCTTTCATGCCGCAAGGCGTGGCGTTCACGAGAAGATCGGCATTTAGCACAAGGCCACCGACAACATCTTTATTGAATTCTATCGCCGCCGCGTCGCAACCCGCCTTTGCGAGGTCTATCGCCAATGAAGCGGCCCTCTTCGCGTCGAGATCTATCAAGAATATGTTCTTGATGCCCTTTGAGTATAGGGCAAATGTGACCGCCCTGGCCGCGCCACCTGCCCCGAAGACAACTGCTCTTTTTCCGGCCGCTTTGAAACCCAGATCTACTTCAAGCGCTTCTATAAAACCGAGCTCATCGGTATTGTCGCCGATCAACTTATCATTCTCCAATATAACGGTATTGACCGCTCCTATCAGCCTGGCCTGCGGCCTTACTTCATCGAGGTATTCAATACTCGCCTCTTTATGTGGTATGGTCACATTCGCTCCTGAAAGCTTATCTTTAAACGCAGCGAAGAAGCCCTCCAGATCTTCGGGTTTCACATCAAAGAGCTCATACTCCGCGTCTATCCCAAGGTCTTCAAACGCCGCATTATGCATAGCCGGTGAGAAGCTATGTTTTACCGGGTATCCTATCAAACCATATCTTTTTTTCATGTTAACAGTTGGTTAGCATATAGCATATAGCATATAGCGTATAGCGTTTAGCGTTTAGCGTATAGAAAAAGAAAACCGATCCTTTTTTTACTATACGCTAAACGCTAGTCATGAGTCTTCTTCTTATAAACAATCTTGTTGATGGCATTTATATAGGCCTTGGCGCTCGCTTCTACTACATCAGTGCTCGAGCCCCTGCCGCTGACCTCCTTGTTCTGCGCCTTAAGCCTTATACCGACCTCTCCCAAAGCATCCTTGCCGCTCGTTACAGCCCTTATAGAATAATCTAAAAGCCTCGGTTTTATACCAGTGATCTTGTCGATAGCCTTGTAGCACGCGTCAACAGGCCCGTCGCCACTCGAGGATCTAGTGACCTTCTTTCTTTTGAGTTTAATAGTCACCTCAGCGTTAGGGGTAACATCTGTGCCGCTGGAGAATTTTAAGCTGACCAGTTTGTATATTTCAGGAATAGCGCGTAGCTCATCTTCAACTATGGTAGCCAAGTCCTCATCGTAGATCTGTTTCTTCTTATCCGCGAGTCCCTTGAAGATACTGAAAGCCCTGTCAAGCTCTTTTCCTTCTATATGAAAACCAAGCATCTTGAGCCGTTCCCTGAAGGCGTGCCTACCCGAATGCTTGCCCAAGACAAGCTGCGTCTTGCCGAAACCCACGTCTTCGGGCTTTATGATCTCGTAGGTCTTCGGCATCTTCAATATACCATCCTGGTGTATGCCGGCCTCATGACTGAAGGCATTCCTTCCTACTATCGCCTTGTTCGGCTGGACCAATATGCCGGTAAGCTTGCTCACAAGCCTGCTCGTCTTATAGATCTCTCTCTTTTTGATATTCGTTACCGTATCGAATAGGTCGCTTCTGGTGTCCATGGCCATCACTATCTCTTCCAACGATGCGTTACCGGCACGCTCCCCCAAGCCATTCATGGTACACTCTATCTGCCTTGCCCCATATTTTACGGCCTCGAGCGAGTTGCTTACGCCCAGCCCAAGGTCATTGTGGCAATGGACGCTTATCACGGCCTTCTCTATGTTGGGGACGTTTCTCTTTATCGACTTTATAAGATCACCGAATTCGAAAGGTATCGCGTACCCCACAGTGTCCGGTATGTTCACAGTAGTAGCCCCGGCATCTATAACCGCCTCAAGAACTCTGTAGAGAAAACCTCTCTCTGTCCTGGAAGCGTCCTCAGGAGAAAACTCTATATCTGCCACCTTGGATCTTGCGTGCTTGACTGCCCAGACGGCGAGTTTGAGTATCTCATCTTCCGCTTTCTTAAGCTTATACTCCATGTGTATCTTGGACGTGGCCAAAAAGACGTGTATCCTAGGCTTAGATGAATACTTCACCGCCTTATAGGCCGCGCTTATATCCTCTTTCCTGCAGCGCGCGAGGCCGCAGATGATAGGCCCTCTTATCTTCTTGGCGAGGAGCTTTACCGCCTCAAAGTCTCCGGGAGATGAGATAGGGAATCCCGCCTCTATCACATCGACCCCCAAGACCTTGAGCTGCCTGGCTATCTCTATCTTCTCTTTGATATTAAGGCTAGCCCCAGGTGACTGTTCGCCATCTCGTAGGGTCGTATCGAATATAATTACCTTCTCCATTTTATCTTCCTATCCTATTTATCTATCCAAGGCATCATTGTTCGCAGCTCTTTTCCTACTTTCTCTATAAGGAGACCGTCATCCTCTTTCGATAGAGAATTGAAGACCGGCCTGCCTTTTTGGTTCTCTTTTATCCACTCTTTAGCGAATTTACCTGTCTGTATCTCGCTTAAGATCTTCTTCATATCTTTGCGTGTCTTCTTTGTGATCACGCGTCTACCGCGTGTAAGGTCACCATACTCGGCCGTATCAGAGACCTTCTTTCTCATACCCTGGATCCCCACCTGGTAGATAAGGTCCGTAATAAGCTTCAACTCATGGAGGCACTCGAAATACGCGATCTCCGGCTGGTAGCCGGCTTGCACAAGCGTATCGAAACCGGCCTTGATAAGCTCGGTCACGCCGCCGCAGAGGACAGTCTGCTCACCAAAGAGGTCGGTCTCTGTCTCTTCTTCAAATGTCGTCTCTATAACGCCTGCCTTTGTGCCGCCTATACCCTTCGCGTAGGCGAGTCCTTTCTTGAGGGCGTTACCGGTGGCGTCCTGGTATATGGCCACAAGACACGGAACACCTTTCTTCTCTTCATACATCCTTCTCACAAGCGCGCCCGGCCCTTTCGGGGCGATCATTATGACATCGATATCCTTAGCGGGCACTATCTGTTTAAAGTGTATGTTAAAACCATGAGAGAATAGGATCGTCTTGCCCGGTTTTAGATTTGGCTCTATGGCGTCTTTATAGACCTTCGCCTGGACATGGTCCTGCGTAAGTATCTGTATAAGATCCGCTGCCTTTGCGGCCTCTGCCGCCGGCAAGGGATTAAACCCGTCTTTTACGGCCGTATCATAATTCGGCGTCCCCTGAAGCTCAGAGACTATGACGTCTAAACCGCTATCCCTGAGATTGAGGCTCTGTCCGCGCCCCTGTATACCATAGCCGATAATAGCTATCTTTTTACCTTTTAAAACATTTAGGTCTGCGTCCTTATCATAATAGATCTTTGCCATTTACTACCTCCTAGCAATTAGTTTGGTTAGCGGTTTGCGGTTTTCGGTTTGCGCTAACCGCTAACCGAAAACCGATAACCGTAACATTCATTTATTGTCTTCCACTGCTATGGCTATCCTTCCTGTCCTTACGACTTCTTTTATGCCGAAAGGTTTAAGAAGTTCTAAGAGAGTGTCTATATTATTGCGGTCTCCAGCGCTCTCTATGGTAACGGCCTCCACCCCTATATGAGCCACTTTTGCGCCGACAGTCTCTATAGCCTTTATGACCTCCTGCCTGTTCTTGGAGGTCACCTTGACCTTCACGATCACAAGCTCTCTATCTATAAAATTTCTCTCGGTCAGATCGTGTATCCTTATAACGTCTATCAGTTTATTGAGCTGCTTCTTTATCTGCTCGAGCGTCCTTTCGTCACCTTCGACGACTATCGTCATGCGCGAGACGGTGGGATCTTCTGTCTCACCCACAGCTAACGATGTGATATTAAAACCCCGCGCGCTGAACAATCCCGAGACATGGGCAAGGACACCGAACTTATTCTCTACTAAAACCCCTATAATACGACGCATATTTTTCTCCTTTTAAGATTGATTCGGTTTGCGGTTTTCGGTTTGCGGTTTTCGTAGAAATGTAGGCGCTAACCGCTAACCGAATACCGCTAACCGCACTACGCCATACCTCCGATCATCCTGTTTATCGCCTGGCCCGCCGGTACCATCGGAAAGACGTTCTCTTCTTTCTCCACGCGAAAGTCCATTATAACCGTGTTCTTGATGGAGAGCGCTCTTTCTATGGCCGACCGCACCTCACTCTTTTTTGTCACCCTTATACCGACCGCTCCGTAACTCTCGGCCAACTTGACAAAGTCAGGACATCCCTGGAGACGCGTATATGAATAACGCTTCTCGTAGAACAACTCCTGCCACTGTCTCACCATACCGAGGCATCCGTTATTCATAATAGCTATCTTTACCGGTAGTTTATTACTGACAGACGTAGCGAGCTCCTGTATGTTCATCTGTATACTTCCGTCTCCCGCTATATCGAAGACGACTTTATCAGGATGGGCAAATTGGGCCCCTATAGCAGCCGGAAAACCATAACCCATAGTGCCTAAACCGCCACTGGAAAGAAATGTCCTCGGCTTCGTATATGTATAATACTGCGCCGCCCACATCTGGTTCTGCCCCACCTCCGTAGTGATGATGGCGTCCCCTTTTGTGGCTTTGTAGATCTCTCTTATCACATACTGCGGCCTCAATTTATCATCTTCTTGGAACCGCAGCGGGTTCTTGTCTTTCCATGTATCTATCTTATCAAGCCACTCCTGGATATCTACCTTCTTTACATGCTTATTGAGCTCATTAAGGATCTTTTTGGCGTCTCCGACTATCGGTATATCGACCTTTATGTTCTTACTGACGCTCGAAGGGTCTATGTCTATGTGTATCACCTTAGCGTGAGGGGCAAACTCATCTATCTTGCCGGTCACCCTGTCGTCAAAACGCGATCCTATCGCGATAATAAGGTCTGAATCCATGATAGCGTGGTTGGCGTAGACAGTCCCGTGCATGCCGAGCATACCTAGAGAGAGCTTATGCGTCTCAGGAAAACCGCCCAATCCCAGCAACGTAGTAGTCACAGGTATATACGTCTTTGTCGAGAACTCATACAATTCCTTATGGGCGCCGGACAGTATTATGCCCCCGCCGGCGTATATTATCGGCCGCTTACTTGTATTTATCGCCTTGGCAGCCCGTTTTATCTGCCCTATGTGCCCCATGTAGGTTGGATTGTATCCGCGTATTACAGCGTCCTTCGGGTAATGAAACTCGGTCTGGTGTATCTGGACATCCACAGGGATATCTATAACGACCGGGCCCGGCCTTCCTGTAGTGGCTATATGAAACGCCTCTTTTATGACCCTGGCCAAGTCCCTGACATCCTTTACGAGATAGTTATGCTTTGTGATGGGCCTCGTTATGCCTGTGACATCCGCCTCCTGAAAGGCGTCATTACCTATCAAAAATGTCTTTACTTGCCCTGTAATAGCGATCATAGGCACCGAATCCATGTATGCTGTCGCTATACCCGTCACGAGGTTCGTCGCTCCCGGCCCTGATGTCGCCATGCAGACACCGGGCTTTCCGGACGCGCGGGCATATCCATCGGCCGCGTGCGCCGCGCCTTGCTCGTGCCTCGTCAGCACAAACTTAAGATCGGCGTCGTATAGTTTATCGAATATGGGAAGGAGCGAGCCCCCGGGATAACCGAAGATGATCTCGACCTTCTCTCTCTTTAACATCTCTATCAATATCTCTGCACCTGTCATCTTACTCATCCTGCTAGACCTCCTTGATATACTTTTACATAGCCCGTGGCCTCGTGTAGAGGTCTAACGGGACTCATGTCTCAAACACTGCTCCTTTCGATGCCGAAGAGACAAACCGCGCGTACCTCGCCAAACACCCGGTCTTGATCTTTGGCTTGGGCGGCGTCCACTCGCTCAATCTCTTGTCTATCTCGCGCTGAGTGATACCCAGCTGTAACTTCTTCTTCATTATATCTATAGTTATAGAGTCCCCGTCTTTTACTATCGCGATAGGGCCTCCTGTCTGTGCCTCGGGAGATATATGGCCTATACACGGCCCTCTAGTCCCGCCTGAAAATCTTCCGTCCGTTATAAGAGCTACATTCTCGCTCATACCCATACCGACTACACTTGAAGTCGGAGAGAGCATCTCTCTCATGCCGGGGCCGCCTTTGGGGCCTTCGTATCTTATAACGATGACGTTGCCTGATTTTATCTTTCCACCCAAGATGGCCTTCATCGCCTCTTCTTCAGAATTGAAGCATACAGCGCTGCCTTTAAATTTCATCATCTTGGCCGAGACGGCCGTTCTCTTGACGACCGAACCTTCAGACGCAAGATTACCTTTAAGGACCGCTATCCCGCCTTTCGGATGGAAAGGCTTATCCAGCTTCTTTATCACATCTTCGTCTAAAACCATTGCCTCTCGAGCGATCTGGCTGTTGCGCTTGCCGCTTACGGTCATGCAGTCGTTTATCCTGTTGCGCAGCCTCTTTAAGACCGCGGGTATACCTCCGGCAAACTCGAGGTCCTCCATGAAGTATTCCCCTCCTGGCCTTATATTTACTATATGCGATATAGATTCGCTTATCTCGTCAAATTTATCGAGTGATAGCGGCACCCCCGCTTCATGGGCGATCGCCAATAAGTGCAGGACCGTATTGGTAGACCCGCCAAGGGCCATATCAATAATGATCCCGTTCTCGATCGCTTTTCTGTTCAAGATGCTGCTCGGCGTAATATTCCTTCTGGTGAGATTCACTACCATCTCACCGCTGTCAAAAGCTATACGCTCCTTCTTCGCCGAACCCGCAAGCGCCGTGCCGCATCCTGGCATAGACATGCCCATGGCTTCTGTAATGCACGACATAGAATTAGCCGTATACAGCCCCTGGCACGAACCGGATCCCGGACAAGCGCATTCCTCGAGCATATTGAACTCATGCTGCCCAATCTCGCCTTTCTTAAGCCTTCCTACAGCCTCGAAAGTGTCTCTGACTAAAGAGAGTCTCTTCTTTCCTATCCTCCCGGAATACATAGGCCCAGCGGTAACAGCTATTGACGGTATATTCAGTCTCGCTATAGCCATAAGCATACCAGGCGTGATCTTATCACAGTTTGTAAGGCATACCATGCCGTCAAAAGCATGGGCGCGCACCACCGTCTCTATCATATCGGCGATGGTTTCGCGCGAGGAGAGAGAGTATTTCATCCCTTCGTGCCCCATGGCTATGCCGTCGCATATGCCCGGGACCCCCATTATAAATGGGACTCCTCCACCTGAACAGACACCCCTCTCTATAAACCTCTCGAGACGCCTCATGCCTATATGGCCGGGTATAATATCGCTAAAACTGCTTATAACGGCTATAAAAGGCTTGTTCAACTCTTTTCTCGATAAGCCAGTAGCCATCAAAAGGGCCCTATTGCCGGCTCTCTCCAATCCCTTCTAAATTTTATCGCTTCTCATAACCTTTATCTCCTTATCCTACTTCGCCCATAAAAGAATATCACTGATGTTTTGGGCTTCGTAGGGCTTTGCGTAACTTCAATCCCTTAGTATAATTAGCATATATTATAACATAAGTATGGCATGTGTCAAATAAAATATCGCAATAACTAAAACCGGTAAGTATTTAAAAAGGGAGCTTTTACTGCGTGGTTAATTTGGATTGGATGATAATGGGTTTGAGCTGTCTACTGTATTGGCCCCGCCTATCTGTCCTCTTACTGGTTCTTCGAATGTGGTTCTCTCATGGGCCAGGATGGATCTTGATCCAAATGTATGCGTTACCTGGGATCCTAGGTTCTTATATCCTGATATCGGGAAGTAGAAGTTTGTTTTGATGTCTATGTACTCTGTTAAGAA
>JAZFTF010000192.1:0-5050 GCA_036446495.1 Candidatus Omnitrophota bacterium
GTAGAGGTATAGCAAAGCAACCGCTCAAGATAAAAACGAATGATATGCAACCCGCTATTAAAAAGAATTTTTTCGTGTTTTTTTCAGTCACATGAGAAGTTTAGCATATTTTAATGATAAAAGCAAGGTAGCGAAAAAGCAGGATAAATTTGTGACAAAGGGGGGTACAGGACATGAAGTTATTACTAATACTGTTGGCTATTCTCTGGATAATCGTAGGGGTGCTGCTAGTCATATTGACCGACGCTACTAGAGAGATCTTCCGAAATCTCTTAAGCAAGAAGAACTTAAATCTCAAGGCCCTGGCGATAATCTCTTTTGTTGTAGGCGCGCTGCTTATCCTTGGATCGTCCGCGGTAGATACACCATGGGCCCTTATATTGCTCGGGCTAATAGGCGTGGCCAAGGGGCTCTTCTTTACATTCGCCCCTAAAAAGAACGCTATGGCCGTTATAAACTGGTGGCTTAACGCTCCCAATAGACTATTGAGAATCTGGGGCACAGTGGCTTTTTGCGTAGGGGCAATATTCTTGCTGATACTGTAATAAGATCTTCAGCATTGAGGCTTAGCAAAGAGCGGCAAAGTATGCGCTAAGAGGCGGTTTGAGATATGAAAAAGATCACTCTATACATGATCGCAGTGGCTTTATCTGTGATCTACGTGACATCTAGCCTAGCAATACCTTCATTCGGAACCTTAATGCCAAAGAAGGGCGGGTGGCAAGTGGGTGGCCGCACCGATCGAATATTTAAAAGAGATGTCAAGGACTATAGGGATGAGAATGCAAGCGCTTATCATTGCACAATCTCATATGGTCTCTCTGAATGGTTCTCGTTTGACGGCATGATAGGCCTGGGGACTGTGGGGGCAGAATTTAACGATACCGGCAACCTAAACTACCCCGCAAGCTTCAGCGGCGGTTACGGCTGGAGGGCAAAGCTATATAAGAGCGATAAGTACCGGATCGATTGGGTGTGGGGATTCCAGCATATGTCGACACACCCGGGCAAGAGGCGCCAGGTAAAGGGCAGAAAGTACTCGATAATATTGGATGATTGGCAACTCTCGACTACGATCTCTAAAAAGATATGGCGCCTGACGCCTTACTGCGGGATGAAATACTCATTCTTATATCTGATCAACAAGATAGACGGCGACCGCCACAGGAGGTTTTCGCGCGGCACTCCTATAGGACTGATCGTAGGAACTGATCTACAGGTAAACGATTACTTATATATAAACGCCGAGGGCAGGTTCCTTGACGAGACGGCTCTCAACGCCGGTTTTACCGTAAGATACTGATGAAAGGTTTTTCGATGACCACTATCTTATTATTATTAGCCACTGCTGTTCTATGGGGATCCTCTCCAATACTGGAAAAGGTCGGGCTCGGCAAGACAGATCCGCTTATTGCCGTTAGCATAAGGAGCTTCGCCATAACGATCATTCTGTTACTATTCTTGACATTTACAGGCAGGATAAAAGACCTTTTTGTAATAGATACAAAATCGCTCGTTATATTCATAATAAGCGGTTTTTTGGCCGGTTTTCTCGGCATGTGGACATACTTCGGCGCCCTCAAGCTGGGCGCGACCTCGAAGATCGTCCCTATAGCCGCTACATATCCTTTGATCACGGCGATATTGAGCATAATAATACTCAAAGAAGGCGTCACTCTCTTCAGGGTCATAGGGACAATCCTTATAATAGCAGGCGTATGGTTCGTAAGATAGTAGAGGCGCTACCCACCTTAAGAAGACCTTATTCTCATGCTTGTAAAAAATGACCCTGATATCATAAAAGGCTTCATGGAGGACTCTTCCGGCATGCAGGGCGGATACGCCGAAAGTGTCTTCTTTCCGGAAAACACAGGCGAGGTATCATCTCTATTAAAAGAGATGAATAAAAAAGGTATTCCCGTCACCGTATCCGGCAATGGGACGGGCGTTACTGCCGGAAGGATACCATTTGGCGGTGTTGTGCTATCTACGGAAAAATTGAACAGGATCATAAAGACAGAAAGGTTAAGCGAAAAAAGCGGCATCATGTCTGTGCAGGCAGGAGTAACGCTTAGAGCGATAAAAAATGCCGCGGAGAGTGAAGGGCTTCTGTATCCTCCGGATCCTACAGAAGATACCGCATGCATAGGAGGGAATATCTCTACCAACGCTTCCGGGGCGAGGGGATATAGATATGGTTCGACCAGAAGGTATGTAAACAGGCTGAAGATCGTCCTTGCCGATGGGAAAATACTTGATATTAGCAGGAACGCAATATTGGCCAAAGGGAGGACTATCGACCTATCGAGCATACTTGACGAAAGATTCACGATAAAACTTCCTGCCTACAAGATGCCGCATATAAAAAATGCCGCGGGTTATTATATATATGATGACATGGACGCGATAGATATATTTGTGGGCCAGGAGGGGACGCTGGGCGTAATTACCGAAGCCGGTCTCGACCTTATACAAAGAGAGGAGCAGATCCTTACATTCTTTGCGTTCTTTGGATCGGATATAGACGCGTTAAACTTTGTCTCGTCTCTACGAAGAGAAGGGGCTCTATCGATAGAATACTTCGATGATAACTCACTGAGAATATTGAGAAAGAGATTTCTGACCGTGCCTAAGGCCCGGGCCGCGGTCTTCTTTGAAAAAGAGGTGGCCAAAAAAGATGAGAATGAGACCATAGAGAAGGTCTCAAATCTATTAAAAAAGTGCAACGCCTTTTATGATAAAACGTGGCTCGCCCAGAGCCCTTACGAATACGAGAAACTGCGTGAGATAAGGCATGGGCTTCCCGAGTCGATAAACGAGATAGTAAAGAAAAATGGTTTTCCAAAGATAGGTACCGATCTGGCCGTTCCGGAGAAGGCGTTCGACAAGATGCTGGAATACTATAAAAAAGGTCTAGCCGGAAGTCGGATCGAGCATGCGGTATTCGGACATATTGGAGAGTGCCACCTGCATGCAAACATGCTCCCATCGAGCAAAGAGGAGTACCGCCGCGCCAAGAAGCTATACGCCAAGCTTGCGGATAAGGCCGTGCGGCTAGGGGGTACCGTCTCCGCCGAACACGGCATAGGGAAACTGAAACACTCTTATTTAGAAAAGATGTATGGCTGTAAAGGGATAAGGGAGATGGTTGCTTTGAAAAGAGAGCTCGATCCAGGCCGCATACTGGGAATAGGAAATATCTTTCCTAAAGAACTCCTGGCCTAAAACGGTCTTTCTTAGGTCCCGATTTTTATTGACTAAACGTGTATTTATGCTTATTATATTATAAGGAAAAAGGGAGGTGACATAATGAAGACAATAATTGATGAAGGGTTGTGCACCGGCTGTGGGTTGTGTGCAGATTCATGCCCTGATGCATTTGAGATGCAGGATGATAAGGCTGTCACAAAAGGTGACTCTGTATCTAATGAGGCCACTGACTGCGTTAAAGACGCCGCCGCAAACTGCCCAGTCGAAGCTATAAAGGTAGACTAAGATCATGGAAGGGCTCTTCGAGATCCTAAAGCAGAGCCTGGAATCGGGACAGGCCATAGCCTATCCCGTAGCTCTGCTTGCCGGAATATTAACCAGTTTTACGCCTTGCGTCTATCCCGTAATACCGATAACTATAGGCTTTATTGGTGCCAGGTCGACCGGATCCAAAGGCAAGGGTTTCATGCTCTCTCTATGCTATGTGATCGGCATAGCGATCACATACTCCATATTGGGAGGCATTGCCGCGTTTACCGGCAGTCTATTCGGACAGATCTCGAGAAGTCCGATCACATATCTTGTGATCGCTAATATATGTGTCATCCTGGGTATCTCTATGTTGGGAGTATTCGAGCTGAAGCTTCCCTCCTTTCAGTTCAAAGGGATCAAGGGCAAAGGGCTCTTTTCCGCATTCGCCATGGGTATGGCATCAGGTTTAATAATGGGGCCGTGCACAGCACCCGTCCTCGCTGTTATACTGACGTATGTAGCGGCAAAGCAGAACCTTATATATGGGACGACCATTCTCTTTACATTCGCATTCGGGATGGGGTTTCTGCTCATAGTACTTGGGACCTTCACGGGCATCATCGTCTCGATGCCCAAAGCGGGGCCATGGATGGATAGGATAAAGAAGGCCTTCGGATGGATACTGATCATTGTTGGGCAGTATTTTCTCTTTACCGCGGGTAGGTTATCCATATAAAGCGAGGTAATATGTATAAGAAGAGATATAACTTTTTGGTTTTTTTCCTCTCCATCTTGATGCTCGCTAGCACGAGTTGCGCTCAAACAGCAAATAGTGTCGAGACGCCAATCGAAAAAGAAGCGCCTGATTTTACGCTTGAAAGCCTCCGGGGTGAAGCCGTAACGCTATCGTCATTCAAAGGAGAGAAGAGCGTCCTTATTGTCTTCGGGGCCACTTGGTGCCCCTACTGCGTCGATGAGATACCGAAATTGAAAGAGATCTTCAATAAATACAAAGACGACCGGATCAAACTTCTCTACGTAGATGTCCAGGAATCCGCTCAAAAAATAAAAGGTTTTGCCGAAAAACACGATATACCGTATACGATCCTGCTCGATTCGACAGGTGCCGTAGCGAGAAGCTACGGAGTGCGGGGGATACCGTATCAAGCGATAGTGAACAAAGAGGGCAAGATTTTCTACGAAGGGCCTAGGCCCCGCGGGGGGCTCGCGCCCATGCTCCTTGAGTTGACACAAGAATAGAAAGGGGGATCTATTTTATGAAAAGAATACTCTGCCTAATGCTGGCGCTTATATTTTTATCTGGATGCGCGCTTTCAACCATAAGGTCACCGAGAAAAAGCTCCGCGAGAACAGTGAGCGAACCCGTGGTCGAAAGAGAATCTTTCTTCACAAAGATCATGCCTAAATCAAGCGTGATCGGTGAAAAAGAGGAGATATTGCCTCTGGGAAAAGAAGAGATTAAGTAACCGCGTCTAAGGTCATATGCTGCGATTTCTCTTAGGTGTCTTTATATTCGGCTGCGCAATAATAATCAGTATCTCATTATATACATTCTTGCTCTACACGC
>JAZFTF010000193.1:0-4266 GCA_036446495.1 Candidatus Omnitrophota bacterium
GCGATGACCATAGGTGCGGTCGAGGGCCTATGCCGAAAGCACCTTGCCACGCTAAAGATGACAACGCTCCGCACGCTGCTGGAGCCCGAGGGTGGGCTTGCGCAGATTTTTGGAGCCTCTCTTGCGAAAAGTCGATCTTGAAGACGCCTATATCATGTGGCTTAACTATTTTCCCGATAAGGACAAAGCCTCCCTTTTATCTGGCGATGTTAAGCATCTCATCGAGAAAAGAAAAGCGAAATCCTATCTGTACGATATATTCAAAGGCTCTACCGCCAAAAATCTCGTAGAGAAGGTGATGAACGCCGATATATTAAGCTATCTTCCCGAAGACCTTTTGGTAAAGGTAGATAGGGCGACGATGGCCAATTCTCTTGAGGGGCGTTCGCCCTTTTTGGATCATAAGGTCATGGAGTTCGCCGCTTCTATCCCTATAGACTATAAGCTCAGAGGCCTGGACACAAAGTACATATTAAAGAGGGCCTTCCGCAAAGAGATCCCCATGACGTTCCTTAACAGGAGAAAGAAAGGTTTCGGGGTGCCGGTAGGGAGATGGTTCTCCGGTGAACTTAAGGATTTTGTGCGTGACGCCTTATTGAATAGAAGGTCTATTGATAGGGGGCTCTTTAATGAAGAATATATAAAGAGGCTTCTTGATGAGCACCAAGGGCACAAGAGAGATCACTCCAACAGGATATGGTCCCTGCTTAGCTTCGAGATGTGGCATCGCACCTTCATAGAGAAACGCAGCATTTGACAAACCATATATTTCTGATATAATTATATCCTTCCTATGGTTACTCAAGTATTCGCAAAGGTAGGAGCACTCTTTTTGATGCTGGTGATCGGCGCGCTCGCCAGACGGAAGAAGATCATAACCACAGAATCGCTCGATTCATTGTGTAGGATAGTGCTGCATGTAACCCTTCCTTTCTTGTTTATATATATCCTCGCTTCAAGATGCATAGGGGATACCATAATATCCTTATGGACAGCGCCGGTCTTTGCCGTATTGGTGATCTTTGTCGGCTATTGTGTATCTTCGATAACGGCAAAACTTATTAAAGTGCCGGAGGATAAGAAGGGGACATTTAAGTTCCTTATAAGCTTCCAAAACTCCGGTTTTCTTGCGATACCCATAGGATTTGCCCTCTTTGGACAGGATGGTGTCCTTTATATAATAATATTCAATATAGGTTTTAATCTCCTACTCTGGACCTTAGGTGTTAAATTGATGAACCCAGCACCATGCGGTGCTGGGCGCGCCGGGCCGGGTGCCTCATCGAAGGTAGGCCTGCTCGGAAATCTTGTCAACACCGGGACCGTAGCGCTCGCGCTTGGTATAATATTCGGTGTCTTTTGCGTCAAACTTCCGCAGTTCTTTCTGGACGCATCCAGGATGATGGGAGACGCCACGATCCCCCTAGCCATGATAGTGACCGGAGCGATATTGGGGGGAGTCGCTATCAGAAGCGGCGTAGACATTAAACGGATAGGGGCGATCGTATTATGCAAGCTTATAATTATACCGGTTATATTTTTAGGCCTCGCCAAGCTTCTTCCGAATATTTCCGATTTGATGCGTTCGATAATAGTGCTCCAGGCGTGTATGCCGTCGGCCGCTTCGAGCCCGCTATTCGCTAAACGCTTTGGGGGAGATCATGACCTGGCGGCGAGCGCCGTATTCTTTACTACACTTATTAGCATTATCACTATCCCGTTTTTCATGAGTTTGATATAATACTATATGCGGCGGGCTTATAGCCTGCCAGAAGAGGCAAGATGCAAAAGAAGAGAGAGTTTGATTCTGTAGTGATACTAGATTTCGGATCGCAGTATACTCAGCTGATCGCCAGGCGCGTAAGAGAGCAGGGTGTCTTTAGCGAGATACTCTCACATGATACTCCCGCCTCCGCGATTCTTAAAAGAGCGCCGAAAGGCATTATCCTTTCTGGCGGGCCCGCGAGTGTCAGGACAGAGAAGAGTCCCCTCTGCGACAAAGGCATATTCTATCTCGGGATACCCGTGCTTGGTATATGTTATGGTATGCAGCTTACGGCTAAGTTCCTGGGAGGAGATGTTCATAAATCGTCTAGAAGGGAATATGGGTTTGCACAGCTCAAGATAAAGAGAAGATCCCCTTTACTGGAAGGGGTAAAGAACGGTACCCAGGTCTGGATGAGCCACGGTGATGAGGTAAAGAAGATGCCGCGGGGATTCAAAGCGATAGCCCGCACCAAGAACGCCCCGGTTGCCTCGATGGAGAATAGGGATAGGGCGCTTTATGGGGTGCAGTTCCACCCAGAAGTGGTCCACACTGTGGAGGGAAAGAAGATCCTCAGGAATTTCTTGTTCAAGGTCTGTGGCGCGAAAACAGGATGGTCGATGAAGTCTTTCGTGAAGGATACTATAAAGAGCACAAAAGAAGAAGTAGGAAAGAACAAAGTGATATTGGGCTTAAGCGGGGGCGTCGATTCGTCCGTAGCCGCGGTGCTGCTTCATAGGGCCCTTAAGGAGAGACTGATATGCATATTTGTGAACAACGGGCTTTTAAGACACGGCGAAGTCAAGCGCGTGATCAGCACGTTCAGGAAGCATTATCATATCAATTTAAGGTATGTGGACGCGGAGAAGCCCTTTCTTAAAAAACTCAAAGGCGTTATCGATCCGGAGAAGAAGCGAAAGATCATAGGACGAGAATTTATACGCGTATTCGAAAAGGAATCGAAGAAACTCGGCAATATAAAATTCCTTGGGCAGGGGACGCTATATCCCGATTGGATAGAGAGCCGTTCCGCGTTTGGGGGGCCTTCAGCGATCATAAAGACGCACCATAATGTAGGCGGCCTGCCTGAGAGGATGAAGATGCGCCTTATAGAGCCGTTCAAATATCTGTTTAAGGACGAGGTGCGGCTTGTCGGAGAAGAGCTTGGCTTGCCGGAAGACATAATTTACAGACAGCCTTTCCCGGGGCCCGGCCTGGCGGTAAGGATAATAGGGGAGATCACTAAAGATAGGCTCGAGATATTACGCGGCGCCGATATGATAGTCGTCGAAGAGATAAAGAGGGCGGGTCTCTATAGAAAGATATGGCAGAGCTTTGCCGTCCTATTGCCGGTCAAGACAGTCGGCGTTATGGGCGATGAACGCACATATGAAAATGTCATAGCTGTCCGCGCGGTAAAGAGCATGGATGGGATGACTGCCGACTGGGTAAAGTTGCCGCATGAACTCCTGGGCCTGATATCGAATAGGATCATAAATGAAGTCAGCGGCGTTAATAGAGTTGTGTACGATGTATCCAGCAAACCACCCAGCACGATAGAATGGGAGTAAAGAGATGGGGCATGAATTAAAAGACAAATGCGGCGTCTTCGGTATATACGGCCATAAGGATGCTGCGAAACTGGCGTATCTGGGATTGTATGCGCTCCAGCACAGGGGGCAGGAGAGTGCCGGGATAGCCGTTTCCGATAGAAAAAAGGTGATCTGTAAAAGGGGCATGGGGCTTGTCTCAGATGTCTTCACCGAGCGCAACATAAGGTCGCTCAAAGGTGATATAGCCATAGGGCACGTTCGCTATTCTACAACCGGTTCTTCTGTAATTGAGAACTCCCAGCCCTTCTTGGTCAAATACTCTCAAGGCTTTGTGGCGGTAGCGCACAATGGTAACCTCATCAACAGCTGCGGGTTGAGAGACGCTCTAGAGCATGATGGTTCTATATTTCAGTCGAGCATGGATTCAGAGATAATAGTGCACCTGATCGCAAATGAAAAAGGCTCATTTGAGCAGCGGCTCATCGCCGCGCTTAAGAAGCTAAAAGGGGCCTTCTCTCTTACGCTCTTAACAGAGAACAAGATGATAGCGGTAAGGGATCCAAACGGGTTCAGGCCCTTATGTATAGGAAAGGTAAACAGCGCGTATGTAGCGGTATCCGAGACATGCGCCCTCGATCTTATTGGGGCCAAATACGTAAGAGATGTAGAACCCGGAGAGATTGTGATCATAGATGAGAAGGGGTTAAGATCAATAAAGCCGTTACCCAATGTCTCACCGGCCCAGTGCATATTTGAGCTTATATACTTTGCTCGTCCGGACAGCAATATATACGGAGCCAGTGTTTACGACACGAGAAAAGAACTCGGAAGGCAGCTCGCTAGAGAGTATCCTGTAAAGGCCGATCTGATACTTCCGGTCCCGGATTCAGGCACCTATGCGGCTCTGGGTTTTGCGGAGGAGTCGAAGATACAGTTTGAGATGGGCAT
>JAZFTF010000194.1:0-7293 GCA_036446495.1 Candidatus Omnitrophota bacterium
GGCCTTCTTCGTGACCGCGGGAGTGGATACCAAAAAACTGGGCAAGTCCATAGAGATCATAATGAAGGAACTCAAGAAGATAAAGCATTCGCGCGTCAAGAATGATGAATTCCAGCGCGCCAAGGATTTCTATAAAGGGCAGCTTTCGATGGCGCTCGAGGACACGCTTACAAGGATGTTATGGGTAGGAGAGAAGCTCATCGCGAAAGACATAAATTACAATATCGACGAGGTTATAGACAGTATAGACCTTGTGACGCAGGATATGGTGATGGAGCTGTCTCGCAAGATCTTCAAAGAGAGCAACATGAATATGGCAATAGTGGGTCCGCTTAATAAGAAAGATCAGGCCAAAATAAAGAGCAAGATAAAACTCTAGATAAGGATGATCGGTGAAGGGTTCGTTTAAATTGTTGCGGGTTTTCGGAATAGACATAAACGTGCATATAACTTTCTTTATACTGCCGTTCCTCTTTTTGTACTACGGTTTGAGGGGGCTCTTCTTTATACTATTCGTATTCTTATGCGTAACCTTGCACGAGCTGGCGCACGGCATAGTGGCGAGGCATTTTGGGATAGAGGTAAAAGAGATAACCCTCCTGCCCATAGGCGGGCTCGCTTCGATGAAGTCTTTTCCGGAGAAGCCCAGCCACGAATTCCTGATCGCCATCTCAGGCCCTATGTTTAACATAGCATTCGCCTCTCTTCTCTATTTTCCTCTTATCGCGCTTATAGGGAGAGAGACACTCTTCTCGCCGTCCCTTATGACCTGGCCACAGACGATAGCGCAGGGTTTTTGGATAAATCTTATGCTCGCGGCCTTCAATCTCCTACCGGCCTTTCCAATGGACGGTGGAAGGGTATTGAGGTCTCTCTTGGCCAGAAAGCTTGACTACAGAAAGGCGACATCGATAGCCGTAAATATAGGCCATATATTCGCTATCCTCTTCGCCTATTTCGGGTTTATACGTGGCCATATACTCTTGATGGTGATAGCCGTTTTCATATATATGGCGGCTTCCGCCGAAGAGGCCCAGGTGGACGTGCGCGAGACGATAAAACATTTTAGGGTGCGCGACGTCCTGCCCAGGGAGTTTTTGACACTGCACGGCGATGTGCCGATCTCCAAGGTCCTGGAGCTTATCTTTCACAGCCACCAGGAGGATTTCCCGATAGTTGCGGATGGTAACCTCGTAGGCTTCTTAACAAGGCAGGACCTTATGATAAACATACACCAGCATGGCACAGCGAAGCTCGTAAATGATATAATGCGAAAGGAATTTCCCAGGGTAAATCCCGAAAGCCTTCTTCTAGATGTGCAGAAGATGATGGATGAGAGCCACCTCAAGGCCTTGCCCGTGGTCAAAGATGATAAGATAATGGGGGTCATAGCACTGGAGGACATAAGCAGGGTATATACTGTAATGTCCCAAAGGAAGTAATAGGATAACAGTTGTCGCGGTTAGCGGTTTTCGGTTAGCGTATTGCGCGCAAACCGTACACCGTGCATCGCAAACCGAATCAAGAATTAACACGGGAGTTTTGATGAGAAAGATATTGATCGCACCGAGCATTCTTTCAGCCGATTTCGCAAAGCTAGGCGACGAGATAAGGCGGATAGAGTCGGCGGGCGCAGACTGGATCCACGTCGATGTGATGGACGGCCACTTCGTGCCGAATATTACTATCGGCCCTTTGGTAGTCAAGGCCGTGCGTAAGGTTACCAAGCTTATCATAGAGTCACACCTTATGATTAGCGATCCCGAGAAGTATATAGACGCCTTCGCCAAGGCGGGAAGCGATGTGATAACCTTTCACATAGAGGCCTGCAAGGACCCCAAGGAGTTGATCTCCAGGATAAAGTCTCACGGCGTAAAGGCGGCCGCTTCGGTAAAACCGAAGACTGGCCTGGACTCTCTTGAAAATATAATAAATGATCTGGACATGATCCTTATAATGACCGTGGAGCCGGGTTTCGGCGGCCAGGCCTTTATGAAAGAGTGTGTTTCGAAGATCAAAGAGTTAAGAGGATACTACAAGGGCGATATAGCGGTGGATGGCGGGATAGACCCACAGACCTCGAAGCTTGTCATAGAAGCGGGCGCCAACATCCTGGTAGCCGGCACAGCGGTATTTAAGAGGGATGATTACAAAAGAGCGATACAAGAGCTAAAGGGAGGGAATGGAAGTTGATGGATATAAAGTTTGGCACAGACGGATGGAGAGCGATCATAGATAAGGAGTTTACGGACGAAAATGTAAGGATGGTCACTCAGGCGACGGCCGATTACGTAAATGGCCTTAAAGATAAAGAAGAGCTTCGCGGCAAAGAGCTCATCGTTGGTTACGATACAAGGAAGAAGTCCGAGGTTTTTGCTGAAGATGTAGTAAGAGTACTTACCGGTAACGGCATAAAGGTCCTCCTTGCAGACAGGGCTGCTCCTACGCCGGCTATAAGCTTCGCCATAAAGAAGAGGCACCTTACGGGCGGGGTGATAATCACGGCGAGCCACAACCCGGCCAATTATAACGGTTTCAAATACAAAGCCTTTTACAGCGGTTCAGCTGGCTCGGAGATAATGGACAAGATAGAGGCCAATTTCGGAAAGAACCCGGTGCGGGAGATATCGATAGAAGAAGCTAAGGGCAAAGGCCTCTTAAAGACCGATAATGTGATACCGGACCAGCTCCACTTTGTGGAAGATTATTGTGATATGAGGCTATTAAAAAAGTGCGGGTTGAAGATCCTTGTTGATTCGATGCATGGCGTGGGCGGCCATTACATGCAGGATATTCTTTCTAAGACAAATTGCAAGGTCGAGACCATACACGCCGAGCGCGATATAACTTTCGGTGGCGTGAACCCCGAGCCTATAGAGAAGTATCTCGGAGAGTTTCTCGAATGCATGAAGGGCAAAGACTACGATATAGGACTGGCGACCGACGGAGATGTTGACAGGATAGGCGCCGCGGCACCGGGCGGCAAGTTCCTGGACGCCCAGTATATCATGGCTCTTCTTCTTCTCCATTTTATCGAGGATAAGAAGGTGACCGGATCGGTCGTCTCTACTATCTGTGGCACGGAGCTTCTGCGCAAGATATGCGAGAAATATAAGCTGAAACTTCACATAACCCCTGTGGGCTTTAAGTATATATGCGACTATATGAGGGCAGAGGATGTTCTTATAGGAGGAGAAGAGGCTGGGGGTATAGGATTCAAGGATTGCATACCGGAGAGAGACGGTATACTCTCGGGGCTGTTATTGTTGGAGATGTTGGCCCACCGAAAAAAATCGATACTCGATATACTTAAGGATATCGAAGAAGAGTACGGTTCGTTCTGTTATCTGAAGACGAGCACAGAGGTTACCGAGGATATAAAGAAGAAGCTGATGCCGAGCCTGGAGAAGAACCATCTAAAAGAGGTCTTGGGCAAGAAGGTAGTGAACGTAGATATGCTCGACGGCATAAAGTTCATCTGCGAGGATTCGAGCTGGCTCCTCTTTCGCTTGTCCGGGACCGAGCCTATCTTGCGGATCTACGCCGAGGCCGAGAGCCGGGAGAGGGCGAGCGAGATCTTGGAATACGGCAAAAAGATAGGGACAAAGACCAGTGGATAAGCTGATAAGAAATTTTTCCATAATAGCCCATATAGACCACGGCAAGTCGACACTTGCCGACAGGCTGCTCCAGTTTACAGGCGCTATAGATAAGCGCCTGTTCAAGGATCAGCTTCTCGATGATATGGATCTCGAAAGAGAGAGAGGTATAACCATAAAGGCGAGCACAATTAAGCTCGCGTACAAGGCCAAGAGCGGCGTGGTCTATACCCTCAACCTTATCGACACACCAGGCCATGTTGATTTTAGCTACGAGGTCTCCAAATCTATAGCTGCCTGCGAAGGGGCGCTATTGGTGGTGGACGCGGCTCAAGGCGTAGAGGCGCAGACTGTTGCCAATCTCTACCTTGCATTGGAGCATAATATAACGATAATACCGGTTATCAATAAGATCGATCTCGCCAGCGCCGAGATAGACAAGACCAAGAAACAGATAGTCGATATACTCGGGCTCGATGATAAAGAGATACTGCTCGCCAGCGCCAAGGAGGACATAGGCACGCATGATATCCTGGAACGTATAGTCGAGAAGATACCGCCGCCTTCATCCTATGACGACCGCCCGCTTCAGGCGCTCGTATTCGACTCCGCGTATGATGTATATAAGGGCGTTATAATCTACGTCAAGATCGTCAATGGTGTTATTAAGCGGGGCATGAATATTTCGATGATGTCTTCCGGGTCAGCCTACGAAGTCAAAGAGGTCGGTGTCTTCAAGCCCAAGCCGGAGTCCATAGAAGGCTTGTTGTCGGGTGAAGTTGGATATATTACTTGCGGCATAAAGGATGCCAAAGAGGTAGTTGTAGGTGATACGGTTACTTCGGCCGAGAATCCCGCTACGACACCTCTCCCGGGATATAAAGGCGTAAACCCTATGGTCTTCTGCGGCATCTATCCTGTGAACAGCAAAGACTTCAAGGATCTCCAGGATGCGATAGAGAAGATGAAGCTCCAGGACGCCTCATTTATATATGAGCCGGAGAGTTCCGCTTCATTAGGATTTGGTTTCAGGTGCGGATTTCTGGGCCTTCTCCACATGGAGATAATCCAGGAGCGGCTAGAACGCGAATTCGACCTCAATCTCGTACTAACTACGCCAAGTGTGATCTATAAGATAATGGACAAGTCCGGGAAGGTTACGAATGTGGACAACCCTACGAAGTTGCCTCAGTCGTATGAGATAGACCACACCGAGGAGCCATATGTGAGGACATATATAATGCTGCCCAAAGAGGCGATGGGCTCTATATTGGAATTGGCCGAATCTAAGAGGGGCAAGTATATAAGCACCGAATACATGGGAACCGAGAAGGTACAGATCGTCTATGAGATGCCGCTCTCTGAGGTCATAGTCGATTTTTACGACAAGATAAAGTCTGTGACGCGGGGATACGGTTCACTCGATTACGAATTTATTGAATACAAGAAGACGAATATAGTAAAATTGGATATCCTTATAAACGGCAAGCTCTGCGACGCCTTGAGTTCTATAGTGCACAGGGACCGGGCTTACCATAAGGGCAAGCTCCTTACGGAGAAACTCAAAGAGCTTATACCGAGGCAGTTGTATAAGGTCGCGGTCCAGGCGGCGATAGGCGGCAACGTTATCGCAAGGGAGGATATCCGCGCTTTAGGTAAGCATGTTACAGGAAAGTGTTACGGCGGTGACATTACGAGAAAGAGAAAACTTTGGGATAAACAGAAACAGGGCAAGAAGAGGATGAAACAGTTTGGGGAAGTACAGATACCACAAGAGGCGTTTATCGCTGCGCTGAAGCTATAGTCAGGAGTCCCGACTACAAACTAACAGGGAGTTTTGCAATGAACGATAGAGTAAAAAGAGAGTTAAGGGAATGGATAGAGTCGTTAGTCATAGCGGTAATATTGGCGCTGGTTATAAGGACATTTGTGGTCCAGGCGTTCAAGATACCTACAGGGTCTATGAGGACGACCTTGCTCGAGGGGGATAGGATACTCGTCAATAAGTTCCTGTATAAGTTCCAGGAACCTAAACGGGGGGATGTCATAGTATTCAAATATCCTGGCGACATGAAGAAGGATTTTATAAAGAGGCTTATCGCCACCGAGGGCGAAGAGGTCGAGATAAAGGCAGGCGATATCTATATAAACGGCGAGAGGGTTGAGGATCCTTTTATAGTACGTAAGATCAATTATTATAATAAGAGCCCATATGGCGAAGCAGGCAGGAAGATAAAGGTCCCGGAAGATTCATATTTTGTCCTGGGCGACAACAGCGCCAGTTCCAAGGATTCAAGGTATTGGGGGTTTGTGCCGGAGAAGAACCTTATTGGCAAGGCCTTCTTTCTATATTGGCCGCTTAACAGGATAAGAAAAGTAGAATAGCGAACTATTATATTTTTAAGGAGGTGTGTTATGTCTGTAAGCAGGATATTAACGATTCTATTTCTAGTGTGTGCCGTGTCATTCTTTATCATCCCCGAAAAGAGTGTTATTGCGAAGGATGATGATGTAGTAGATGTGGTAAAGCTCCCACCGCTTAAAGGGCCAAAGAAGACTATAGCGGTTCTGGGTTTCGAGAACAAGAGCGGATTCGCGGGAGAGTTATCTATTGGAGACGAGTTCTCCGAGATGCTGACAGAGTCACTTATGAAGACCGGCCAGTTCATAGTTGTTGCCAGGCAAGAACTTAGCGCGGTGATCGCCGAACAGGATATGGCTGCCAGCAGCAGGTTTGCCAAGTCCAAAACGGCCACTAAGGGCAAGTTGATACCCGCCCAGATAATCATAAAAGGGGCGGTGACCGAGTTTGAAGCCCGGGAGAAAGGCGGTACCGGTGGCATACGCCTGGGGAATCTCGGATTCGGCAACATAGGCATAAGCGGCACGTCATCACGCGCTCACGTAGCCGTGATAGTATCCATCATCGATTCTACTACGGGCCAGGTTATAGACTCGCATAGGGTCGAGGGGAAGGCCAGTTCCAGCGGCATAGGCGTTGATTACGCGTACAAGTGGTTCAGCCTGGGTGGAGCCGATTTCAAGAGAACGCCACTGGGAAAAGCTACGCATTCGGCCATAGCGGAAGCGGTAATATATATAGCGGATAAATTAGCTGACCTCCCGTGGTCGGGAAGCATTGTGAAAGTAGAAGGGCAGACGGCTTATATCAACGCCGGAAGCGAAGCCGGTATAGTCGCTGGAGATAGTTTTAATGTTTATAGAGAAGAAGAGGCATTTACAGACCCTGTTACAGGTGCTCCTTTAGGGGCGGAGAAGACCGAATTGGGCGAGATAGAAGTGACCAGTGTAAAAGGTAAATATGCCATAGCGAAGATCATAAGGTCGAACGGTCAGATCCAGCGTGGGGATCTGGTAACAGAATAATGCTATATGAACCTGGCTAATAAGATCTCTATAACCAGAATAATCCTGGTACCCTTCTTTATAGCCGCCGTAGTCTATTCTAAATTTACCTTGGCCTTAGCTATATTTATAATATGCATAATAAGCGACGCCTTGGATGGCTACATTGCGCGCACGAGATCGCAACAGACAAAGCTGGGGTCGATCCTTGACCCCATGGCCGATAAGCTTCTTTTGGTCAGCGGCTTTGTATCTCTGTCGATGATAAGTGACCTCCCGGAGAATCTAAGATTCCCTCCTTATGTGCCACTGATAGTGGTTTCAAGGG
>JAZFTF010000195.1:0-4849 GCA_036446495.1 Candidatus Omnitrophota bacterium
AGCTGTGCATCAATAGCGGATCTGCGGGATAGCTACGAACAGCTTTAAACTCCGCCTTTCTGTCATCATATTTCAGTCTAAGTTTAAGTTTTTCCATAAGCTGTCCGCCAAAGCGGTCGCCCGCGAACCTTCTCATGAGGTCTCTATTTTCATAGCTGTCGTTTATCTCCGAGAGCGCTGCTATAAGACGGTCCCTCTGTTCTTCGAACAGGACGTTCAGCATGGTAATGGCCTGGACATATGTCATATAACGATCTGTGCCGGCTCCCGCCTCTTCTTCGAGATTGCGCCCGTCCCCTGCGATAACAAGAAGCTCTTCAATCCTTTCCAGCGCCTCCTCTTGAGCAAGCGCATCCCTGTACGTAGTCAATATATGAATAAATTCCGGGATAAGGTCCTGCCTCTCGGCAGCGGCAAGCGCCTGACTTATGCCGCTATTTGCCGTAGCCAGTAATAGCAGGGATCCATAACATCCGGATTCCGCCAGCTTCTTAGCCATGCTCAAAAAAGTATTAGGACCATAGCGCGCCAGGTTCTCGGCAAACCTGATCCGGACGGCTTTGAGACCACCGTGATAGTCATCGATAGCGTCTCTTACATCTCCGGGCAAGTCTTGCCACATAAGATCGTAGCCTACGCTACGATCTCTATAGCGCTCAAATAGAACCTGCCACAGATCATGCCAATCGCCGAAGCGCGCGCGAAGTCCGAGCTTTTCTGCGACCGCAAGCGAGCCGCCATGATAGCGTGTGTAGTAGATAAGTTCCTTCCTCCCGGCGTCATACATTTCAGACATAAATGGCATCACTGCCTCTTTTTGCGCAGAGCTAACAAAAGCTTTTAGAGACTCGCTGTCCGGTGTTCCACCGTTCATAAATGCGTAAAGCGCCTCACAATACGTACTCCAGTTTGACATTCCCGCATGATCGATCTCTCTTCCAACTTCATCGATCCAATCCGTCTCCCTGATCTCCAGCCCCAGGCGCTCTGCTATACTATCTTCACCACCGTGGTAGCGCGTATAATTCGCTATATCCTCCATTCCTGAGCGCAAGAAGTCCTCGATACCGGGCATCCTCATGTGTTTCGCCTTCGTACTCATAAACTCTTCAAACTCTTCCAGTGTCGGTATCTTGTGATAGATATAGAGATAGAGCTCCCAGCAGTAGACCTGCCATTTTGTCATGGCTGGATGTTTTACCCTGCGTACCATCTTAAATCCGAGCCAGGGGGCCACGCCGTTTACAGTGCCATAGTGTCTGCGACACGCGTTGACCACTTGGTCTGATAAAGTCCCGGCCACAAGAGGCTCACCCTTGTCTTTATTCGTGGCAAATTCGTATAGCTCTTTGGCATTAGGCATTCTTCCGTGAAGGTCTTTGTAAAGAGCCCGAAGAAATTCGCCCGGGAAGTTCATGGGGTCACTAAACTTATATCCGAGGCCTTCAAAAAATCTCCTGAAACCTCCGTAGCCATTCTTGGCAAATTTGAGGGCGTGTAGAATTGCTTCTCCCAACTTCTCCTGTACCGGCGGCTTGCCGCGCCGCTTCTTCTGGTCATAGTCGTCAAGCTCTTCAGTGGTCGGCTCCCTTCCTTTTAGCCTTCTGCGATAAATAACCTTATAGATCTCTCGTATAAGATTACGCCTGACCGATAAAGAATCGCTCCCCAATCTACGAAGTTGGCGCAGACCGAGCATCTTACACAGCTCCCCGGTCACCTTTTCTCCTCTAGCAGCAGATTCACGCAACTCGGCATCCACATGGTATCTATGTGCCGCAGAAAAGATCGTATAATATGATAGTCCCGAGGTCGCCTTAAACGCTTCTTTTGAGGGGAATTTCCTGCCGGAATTTAGCTCCGGGCCTTTGACCGGATCTATAAAATCATCGAGTTCTGCATCGGTCGGCTCGCGTTTTTTACCCTCTTCATTTAGAATGGCCCATAATATCACGCGCGCGAAATTCCTCCAGTGCCGTAAGGACACACTGCCCGATCTCTTCGTACCCATCGGAAAATTGAGCTCTTCTCTAAAATTATTTACTCCGGAAAACGCTTCGCTGATCCTCTTTGCAAGCCCCGGAGAGAACATCCTATCGCTCTTCTGTGTTGGGATCGGATCTTTCTTTTCTGTCAGCCACCAATGTGTAAGCTCCTCGTGATCTCTTGGGGACCTGCCTTCAAAAAATTCGAAGACATCCCAGACCACCTGCGTCTTCCTGAGAGACTCGTTTACAAGGTAACCATACTCCTCATCCTGATCACCGAATAGAAGCGCGAAACCTTTTATGCCCTGATCTCCATTATGGCGGATAAGCGCGCGCTCGTCCTCTGTCAATGGCCGCGCCTTTGTTTCTATATCGTCAACATACCCTATTATCTCTTCTGCTCCGAACTTCGCGACCTCTTCTTCTCTACCGCGCAATAAGGCGCGTATCTTTGCCCCGGACCCCCTTGTCTTAGTATGTGGATGCAGCCCCTCAGGAAGGCGCTGCCTGTTCTCGGTATGCGCCCAGTACTGCTCGCGCTCTTCGTGGTAGCGCTTCATAGCACTGGTGAGAAGCGGTGAATCTAGTACCGACCTGGGCGCATACCTCATTTTCTCTGTGGCAAATCCGTGGATGTAGTCATTATCGGCTATGATCGTAACGCCGGATCCATTATCGGATTCGAGTATATTTATCCTGGCCTGTAACGGCTCTCCTTGCCGATATTTAGTCTTCTTGTAATATAGCGGTGTAAGCTCAGCGCCATTAGTGGGGTCTCTCCAGTAGAATGCGAGATAGACCCTTCCCTGTGATATCTTCTCTTCAGCGCCGATAATGTTGTCTGTAACAAGATGCTCGGGCCGGGCCGCAGGATCTGTATAAAGCTTGCCCAGAACATTTCCTGTAGCATAAGTCTCTTCGGCAGGTTCGATAGCCGCTAGGTCGGTGGTTTGATAAGGCCTATCGGGCGCAGCTAACGGCTCAAGAGACTCCGGCTTGGCGGTCTTTGGCCCTCCAAATCTATCCTCGACCGCGCCTTTCAAGGAGCTCTCTCTCGCCCTTATCCTATCGAATGTGTCGATATCGAGGCCATAAGCGATGGTATTTACAGAAAAGAGTAAGATAAGAGAGCATGCCGCTACCTTGCAGAGCATGCTCTCCTTATATGATACTAGTCTTATAATATTGTGGCTTTTATTGCTTTTCATATTTGTATCGTATGTACCGTTAGAATAAAAAGGCCGGATAGGACTATACATAGTCCTATCCGGCTACCTACCCGCTCCTATTAAGCCCAAACACTTTTGGATCTCCCCTATGGGCCCAATATGACACTCTATAGCCTGATATTAGCGTACTTATTTTACTATTTTATTAAGTATATCATATAAGCAGGGTAATTACAAGGCTATGAGCTTACTTTTTGAATGTTTTACAAATTATCTCTTTTTGGCAGGTTCAACCAGTAAAACGGGATGTTACTTGGTCCCATTTACCTTGGGCCTTTATGATAAGATCGCAGACCTCGCGCACTGCTCCGCGGCCGCCTTCTCTTCTGGTGACATAATGGGCTACTTCTTTTACCTCATCAACAGCGTTTGGCACACTTGCCGCGAACCCTACTCTCTTTAAGACGGGTATGTCTATAAGGTCATCGCCTATGAAGCAGACTTCGTCAGGCTGAAGATTCAATCTTTTGGAGACATTTTCGAATGGTTTTATTTTATTTATGCAGTCCTGGTATATGTACTTTACCTTGAAGTCCTTTGCCCTTCTAGTGACAACCTTGGAGCGTTTGGCGGTTATTATGGCCGATTCCACGCCGGCCATCCGCAAAAGGTGTATCCCGAAACCGTCCTGGACATCAAAGAACTTCAGTTGGTGGCCCCTGCTGTCGTACACGATCCTGCCGTCTGTAAGTATACCATCTACATCCAGTATAAGGAGCTTTATCTTGAGCATCTTCTCTATGAGGCGGGGAGGCATCATCATCAGACGAGTCCCGCCTTTAGGAGGTCCTGTACATCCAGAAGGCCTATCGGCTTATTCCTGTCGTCCACTACGGGGATCTCGTCGATCCTTTTGGTTTTTAGTATCTGGAACGCTTCGGCGGCAAGGCGGTCTTTGGTAACGACTGTGGGACCCTTCGTCATTACATCTTTTATCTTTTTATTGGTTATCTTTTGGTCCTTGTCAAGGTGGCGCCTTAGATCACCGTCAGTAAAAATACCTATCAGCTTCCCTTTTCTGTCGACCACGCTGGCGCTTCCGGCCCTGGCACGCGTGATCGCTAAAAGGACCGATTTCACTTTGGCGTCCTCTTTTACTACTGGGTTCTCTCTGCCTTTTCTCATGATATCGTCGACGGTCAAAAGGAGTCTCTTTCCCAATATGCCTCCCGGATGGTAGAAGGCGAAGTCCTTCTCCTTGAAGCCCTTCTTATCTAAAAGCGCTACGGCGAGCGCGTCTCCCATTGCCAGCATCGCGGTCGTTGAAGCTGTAGGAGCGAGCCCCAGAGAACACGCTTCCTTCTTTACCGATGTATCCACTACATAATCACTGTTCTTGGCAAGTGTTGACTTTGTATTTCCGGTAAAGGCTATCAGCTTGACTCCTATCCTCTTTATTATGGGAAGAAGCTTTACCACTTCTTCGGTCTCTCCTGAATTCGAAAAAGCGACTATACAGTCTTCGCTCGTTACGCGCCCCAGGTCACCATGAAGGGCCTCGGCGGCGTGCATATAAAGAGACGGAGTGCCAGTAGATGATAAGGTCGCTGAGATCTTCTGGGCTATAAAGCTGGGTTTTCCTACGCCTGTCACTATGACCTTGCCCTTGATGCCACAGATGTAACTCACTAT
>JAZFTF010000196.1:0-4567 GCA_036446495.1 Candidatus Omnitrophota bacterium
TAAGGAAGAGTATGATGACCTTGGCGAAAAGCGTCACATACGGCCCGGTCATATATGGGTTTATACTTTTTACTATTGGTTCCAGCAACTGCCTGTTAAGGACCTTTAAGAAAAAATCGAATATAAATATGGTAATAACTATAGGCAGCAATATAGCTATCCCTGTCAAAAAGTCGTTCCTCAATCTCTTCGCTATATTCTTCATCTATATATCATCCCAGTAATTGAAATACCAAGATCGTCATGAGCACGCCGACAAGAGCCCCCGCCGCGACCTCCCAGAAACTGTGTATCTTATCGGTAATGCGGCTCCTCGCTATCAACATGGCCATGACAAACGTCAGCACCGCTATCAATCCATTCTCTGTAACTATAGATATTATCGCCCACATGGAGAAGGCCATAGCGCTGTGGCCGCTCGGCATCCCGCCCCTTAAAGGTGTACCTTTATTCACCAAGACCTTAGCCATAACGACTATAGCAAAGACCAGTATGAGGCATATAAAAGTCATATGCCAGGGCGAGTGCTTTATCTTGAGTATCCCGCTCTCCAACGGGAAAGGCAGACGCCGCGAAAACAAGAGATATCCTGTAACAACAGCGTTTATAGACGCTATAAAGACAGCTCCGGCAGCAACATCCTTAGAGATGCGCGCGAGAGGGTGATGGCCGTCGCTCACCAGATCCACCGCAAGCTCTATGGATGTATTTAGCATCTCGCTCAAGAGAACAAATGTGATCGCCGCGCACAGAAGCAGTATATCGGTCTTGGAGAAATTCAAGTATATGGCAAAAAGTATTATAGCGACGGCGGCGAGGAAGTGTATGCGCATATTCCTCTGCGTCTTCATCACATATATAAAACCCTCTATAGCGCAGTTAAAACTCTGTATTATATTCTGTTTGTCTCTCATCTCTATGCCTTATCGAGCAACGCCTCTTCGGCCTTTCGCATCTTATTTGTCGCTACAGGACCGCTCTCGTCATCATAGCCCAAAAGATGGAGCACTCCGTGAATAAGATAAAGCTTGAGCTCCCTCTTCTTTGTAGATCCGAACCTCTTGGCCTGGCGACGAGCCGCGTCGAGCGATATGATGACATCCCCGAGGTATCCTCGGCTGCCTTCTATCTCTCTGCCTTCCTGCGCGCTAAAAGCGAGTACATCTGTAGCTCTATCGCTACCCCTATACTCGAGATTGAGCCGCCTTATCTGGATATCTGTAACATAGGTGACGCTCAACCCCAGGGGTTTCTCATTCTCAAACTCAAAGACCCTTTTTACCGTTCTTCTTATTAAGCTGGTCTCTGGAACTCGCCTTTTGGTCAAGTTTCTTACCGTTACTTCTGATACAGCGTGTCTTCTCTTTCTCTTCCTCATTCGGGTACTCCACCCTTGTATGGAACATCGCGTTAAGGATCCTTACAAAGGCCCCGGATATATTATGGAGATCCTTAAGCGTAAGGTCGCATTCGTCGAGCTGTCCTTCGATAAATTTATTGTTCACTATCCTCTGCACGAGCCCCTGGACACGCGACGGAGTGGGATTTGCCAGGGTCCTGCTCGAGGCCTCTACAGAATCGGCCAGGAGGACTATAGCTGTCTCTTTAGACTGCGGCCTGGATCCCGGGTAACGAAACGCCTCTTCTTTTATGTCTTTTTCGTTCTCCACCCTCTCCAACGCTCGCTGGTAAAAATAATATATAAGACCGTTGCCGTGGTGCTGGGCTATAAAATCTATCAACGTCTGGTTGAGCTTGTGTTTTCGCGCCATTTCTATGCCGTCTTTTACGTGGTTTATTATTATAAGGGCGCTCATCGATGGGGTAAGGTTCTCATGCCTGGAGTTCTTCGGCTCGCCCTCGTTCTCGCTAAAATATTCCGCCTTCTCTATCTTACCTATATCATGATAATAAGCCCCTACCCTCGCCAGCAGCGTATTGGCCCCTATCGCGTCCGAGGCATTCTCGGCGAGGTTGCCCACTATAAGGCTATGATGGTATGTGCCCGGCGCCTTCGTTGCCATCTCTTTTAAAAGCGTGTGATTGAGGTCCGAGAGCTCAAGGAGCGTTATATCGGTCGGGATCTTAAATATGTATTCGAGTATCGGCAAGAAACCGTACGCCAAAAAGAATGAGAGTATACCGTTAAGCAAGCCCAACCCGGCCTCAGGAAGAAAGTGCTGGGGCTCTATATTATTCAGGAAATTGAGCGCAGTTATGGTGGCGGCATTCGCCACACCCACAAGGCATCCGGCTATGAGAAGCTTCGAACGGCGCCTCACCTTTCTTACGGAGTAAATAGCGACTGAGCTGCCGACAAACATCACGACCATCAGTCCAAAGTTGTTTCCCGTGATAACGCCTATGAATATAGACATGATCACCGTAAATATGAAGGCGGAGTTGGCGTCGAGTAATATCGCTATGAGCATAGAGGCGCTCGCCAGCGGTATCATGTAGCTCGACAAAGGAGAATTTGTGACCGCCTGCGCCGTGGCAACTATAAATATTACAGATATAGATATCAAAATCAGGTTCTTATTGTCGCGGAATACCTTCGATTCATAAAATCTTAAGTGGATGATAGTTATTACCAAAAAGATGATCAAAAGAAGGGCTATGCCTATAAGGTAGAAGGGCCTGCCCCCCATCTCGCGCATCTTCTCGAGCTGTACAAGCATCTTGAGGTGCTTCTTTCCGACCTTTTCACCTTTGCCTATCAGGATCTCGTTCTTTTTTACCACTATCTGCTTGTATGTCTTGGGGACCTTGGCGAGAGTCTCTTGCCTGCGCCTCTCTGTCTGCTCGTGGCTATACTGCAGGTTCGAGGCCATGAGGGCCTTCATGATCTCGACAGAGGCGTCTCTAAGCCGGCTGCTTTTAGGAAAGGCTTCGGCCAGCGGAGAGCCGATCTTCGTCCACAAGTCATCCAGGGTATATAGGCTATGTACCTTGGCGGGTCTCTCTGTTGTATCCAGGGGATTGACGATCGATACGGTCTCTATATCCTCTTTAATAAGAGAGTCTTTGTCGCTCGCGCTCAATACACCGTCTTTTAAATAACGATGTACTATGTTTAGAAGCGCCACTTTCGCAGAATCTGTGCTTCTCTCTCTGATAAGTGTTACATGCGTACTATTGGATAGAGAGAGGTCCGACAACTTCTCAAGCTTCCTTATCTTTTCATCTATCCCTAAAAATTCTTCTACCTCTTTACTCTTTTCGATAGCGCTAAAGAATGCCTCAAGCCTCTGAAACACGCCCTCTTCTATCTGGGGATTTATTATATAAACCAGCTTTATACCCTTAAGGGCCTTTGCCTCGGCTTCATCCATCTTCTCCCTATCGATCTCACTGGTGTAGGTGAAGTCGTAAGGGGCGTATATGTCTTTTAAGGATATATCTCCTTCATAGAGCCTCACAGTAGACGGCCCCGTACTGAAGAATATAATGGTAAAGAGAAGCCCCAGCAGGCCCAATCCCAATAAGGACCTTAAGAATATATTTGCATACTGCGGCGTGGGTTTTTTAAATGTCATTCGTTTCATCTAGTTTCCTGCTGATATACCTTGACTATCTCCTGGACGAGCTCGTGGCGGACGACATCGTCCTCAGTAAAATTCACGAACCTGAGTCCGTTTACATCCTTCAATATCCTAACTACATGAGAAAGCCCTGATTCCTGCCCTTTGGGCAGGTCACTCTGCGTCAGATCGCCGGTGATGACCGTTTTGGAATCGAACCCGAGCCGCGTAAGGAACATCTTCATCTGCTCCGGGGTGGAATTCTGCGCTTCATCCAGTATTATAAACGCGTCGTTCAGGGTCCTTCCTCTCATATAAGCCAGGGGCGCAACCTCTATAATGCCTTTTTCGATAAATACCTGTATCCTCTCTATCTCCATCATATCATAAAGGGCGTCGTATAGGGGCCTAAGATACGGGCTGATTTTATCGTAGAAAGTCCCGGGAAGATACCCGAGGCTCTCGCCCGCCTCTACCGCGGGCCTGGTCATGATGATCCTCGAAACTAACTGTTTCTTAAGGGCGTTGACCGCCATGGCCATCGCCAGGTATGTCTTGCCCGTTCCCGCAGGGCCGATCCCAAAGACGCAATCGAATTTACGTATGGCGTCCGCGTACTGCTTCTGGGTCTTGCTTTTGGGCGTTATATACTGTCTCTTTGACAAGACCTCGATCTTGTCCAGGTATATACTATGAAGGTCCTCGGCCTTGTTGTTGCCAATGGCCCTTATCGCGTACTGTATCTCGTGCTTTCTTATGGTGCCGCCTTTTCTTATCGTAAGGAGCAGTTCTTCAAAGAGACGAGATGCCTTGCTTATATCCTCATCAGATCCTGTCAACACCAGATCGCCATCCCTGTAAACGGTCCTTATCCCAAAACCTCTCTCGATAAGTTTAAGGCTCTCGTCGTGTTTTCCAAAGAGTGTCTTGGCTTCGGCGTTATTGAGTATCTTTATTGTGGCTTCCATCTATTATTTCTTGATCTTTATGTTCAGATCTTTAAGCTGATCATCGGGTATTGTTGTCGGAGCTCCGCTTAACGG
>JAZFTF010000197.1:0-7717 GCA_036446495.1 Candidatus Omnitrophota bacterium
ACCAAAGTATACCTATGAGGTATCTGGTGCAGATCTTATTACAGCTAAAGAGGTTAGGGCTAGTTAAAAGCGTAAGAGGCAAAGGGGGCGGTTACAATATCGCCAAGCCCTTAAGCGAGATCACGCTTGGTACGGTGGTAAGGAGCATGAGCGGTGAACTTTTATCCATGGCCGAATCGGCTGCAGAGGAAGGGTCGCTGTTTAAGCCTATATGGCAAGAAGTCGATGCGGTAATGTCTGAAGTCCTGGATAGGATAACCTTCGAAGATATATTGACGAGGGCAGAGGGCGCGGATAAGGTCATAAATTTCCAAATATAATTTTTTTTAGGTATAAGTTTACTAAGCTGATAAACATTATAAGGATTTAGATGACAGTGGATCAACCAAAACGGACATTGCTAAAGACGGTAACATGGCGCTTGATAGCTCTTGCGATCACTATTGTAGTTGTATATATCTATAGTAAGGACGCTAAGGAGTCTATTACAATTGGAGTGGTGGCCAATGTGATCAAGATGGGTTTCTACTATTTTCATGAGAGAGTATGGAATAGATCGAGTTTTGGCAGGGAGAAAGACCCTGAGTATACTATATAGCGGTGTGCGGTTCGCGGTACGCGGTTTTCGTCAGATGGCGCTAACCGCTAACCTAAAACCGATAACCGTTATAAACTACTAAAAAAAAGGAGGTACGAGATGAGCTTGTTGGAGAATAAGGACGATCTAAAGGTACTTGTGGAGACGCTCAACTTTAAGGAGAAGGTGGAGCGCGCGAAAGCGATAATAAGGGAGGCGTATGAGAAGTACGGCGACTCTCTTGTCGTGGCCAATAGCCTCGGCAAAGACTCGGTAGTCATCTGGGATCTCGCAAAACGCGTGAATCCCAAGATAAAAGGTTTTATCGTAACGACGCGGTTTAAGCCAAAAGAGACCATCGATTTTATGAATGAAGAAGTCGCCAGATATCCCGAACTTAAGGTATATAAGAGCGATGTCAAGATCCAGGATAAGCTTTACCTGAGCGCCCCTGATCGCTGCTGTGATCTTCTTAAGGTCGAGCCGGTCAAAGAGGCTATCAGGGAGATGGATGTGAAGTGCTGGGTGACGGGGCTGCGCTGCACCGAAGGCCGTACGCGCACAGACTTTCGGGAAGTTGAGGAGAGGGATGAGGGGCTTATGAAACTCAACCCGATATTGATATGGAAAGAGAGAGAGGTTTGGCAGTACCTGGCCCTATACGGGGTAAAGGTAAACCCTCTCTATGCCGAAGGATATAGATCCTTAGGATGCGCGCCATGCTCAAGGATCACCACCGACGACAATGAACGGGCCGGCAGGTGGATAGGGACGAGCAAATGTGGCGGCGAATGCGGTATTCACACAAGACCATTGACGGAGTCCCCGGTTTACGTGTAAGATAGTAGGGGATGAAGAAGTATTATCCGATTGCCCTAAACTTAAAAGACAAGCACGCTCTTGTGGTGGGTGGAGGTAAAATCGCCCAGCGCAAGGTGGTTTCATTGCGTCGCGCAGGAGCGCTTGTGCGTGTCGTCTCTCCCGAGATCACCTCCACCCTTAAACGTTTTTGTGAGGCAGGAGATATAGAGTGGATAGAAAGGCGTGTGCGTCCAAGTGACGTGAAGCGCGCCGATATGATCATCGCGGCTACGAATGATCCGGAGATAAACAAGAAGGTAAGCAGGTTGGCGCGACAGGAAGGGATATTGATAAATGTGGTCGACGACTCACATTTGAGTGACTTTATCTCACCCGCCGTTTTTCGGGCAAGGTCAGGGATTGTCGCGGTATATACAGACGGAAAAGATCCTGTTCTCTCGCGGGATCTAAAGAATTTTTTAAAGGAGAAGTGGCGTGACTTTCTTCGTTATAGGAGTAGATCATAGGACGACTCCGCTAAAGACGAGAGAAGCGGCTTACCGCTCTCGGCAGGAGATAGGCCTATACTGGCAGCGCCTCAATCCCGGCAGGACGACCCTTCTTACCACCTGCAATAGGGTAGAGGTGTGGGGTATGGCCGGAGATCTTCGTGAGGCCGCGGCATTGTGCAAGACCTTTAGGTATCGCTTCAATGATTACTTCAAAGACGCATATATATGGTACGGAAGAGAAGATGTCCTAAGGCACGGCCTGCGTCTGGCCTGCGGGCTTGAATCCCAGCTTAGGGGAGAGTACCAGATCATGCAGCAACTGGAGGCATGGTTCTGCAAGGAGGATCTTCCAAGCTCCTTAAAAGAGGCATGGAGGTCTATTATAGGATCCGCTGGGAAGATACGCGAGGAGACAGGATTAGTTGAAGAAGGCATAAATATAGCGGGTCTATTATTCGACGATCTGGAGAAAAAGGCCGCTATTAATAAATATACAGAGATCGTAGTCATAGGGACAGGCAAGATAGCCCAGCTTATCGCCAGAAGGGCCGCTAAAGACGTGAAGCTCGTATTTGTCGCGCGTAAGAACCGGTCGAGGGCCAAGAAGCTTGCCCGCCTTTCAGGAGGCGAGGTGCTCTTACCGGATGATATAGGCAAGCGCCTTATTACCGCAAAGGCCCTGGTATGCGCCACAGCGAGCCCGCATTATGTAATTACCAGATCGCATTTTATGGAAGGCGCCAAGCGCAGGAGTGAGCCGTTGTATATTTATGATCTGGCGATACCACGCGATGTCGCGCCCGGTGTAGGGAAGGTCTCATTTGCTATAATAAAAGATCTTGATGAGCTGATACTTAGTTCTTCAACGAATAAGAATAATATCGAGCGTTTAAATTTAGCTGAAGAACATGTCGAAAAAGCCGCTCTTATTTATAAGGAGAGCAGAGATGTCTATAACCGTACGCTTGGGCACCAGGCCCAGCCGGCTTGCTATTAAGCAGGTTGAAGAGATAAAGGATCGCTTGCCGCAGGTCCGGTTCGAGGTAGTGGAGCTTGAGACCAAAGGTGATAAGGATAAGATCTCACCTCTATCGTCTGAGGAAGGGAAAGACTTTTTTACATATGAGATAGAGAAGGCCCTTCTTGAGGGTAAGATAGACGCGGCCCTACACAGCGCCAAGGATGTAGAGGCAGCGCCGCCCGCGGAACTGGTGATCGCCGCGACGACCCGCACTATAAGCCCCTTCGAGTGCCTAGTCTCTAAAGGTAACTTGACACTTGAAGAACTCCCTTCCGCGGCTGTAGTAGGAACGAGCAGCCGCAAACGAAAGGCGGCGATCCATTATTTTAGAAGAGACCTTATCGTTAAAGAGATAAGGGGCAATGTTGATGAACGCGTAAGACAGCTTGATGAGGGAAAGTTCGATGCCATTATAGTGGCGCACGCTGCTTTGATAAGATTGGGGATGGAGGAGAGGGCAGCCAATGTTATTCCCGCTCATATTATCGAGCCACATCCTCTTCAGGGGCGATTGAGCATCCAGGTACGCAGTGACAGAAGAGACCTTATAGACCTCTTTAGGAGCATAGATGGAGCGTAAAAACGGCACTGTATATATAATAGGAGCGGGTCCGGGTGACCCCGGGCTTATCACGGTAAAAGGGCTAAAGGCCCTTAAAGAGGCGGACTGCGTGCTATACGACTTCTTAAGCAGCCCGGAGCTTCTTAATGAGACGAAAGATGCTTGCGAGAAGATATGCGTGGGCAAGGCCGACAGGCTGCATCTTAAAGAACAGGATGAGATAAATGAGCTTCTTTATAAGAAGTCCGCTGAGTTTGGCAAAGTCACGCGCTTAAAAGGCGGGGACCCTTTTATATTCAGCCGCGGGCATCAAGAAGCGAAATATCTAAAAAATAGAGGTGTAGATGTGGTGGTAATACCGGGAGTTACCTCAGCCATAGCGGCCCCGGAAGATTTCGGGATACCCCTTACGGTAAAGCATGAGATATCATCCGTGGCCATGATCACCGGAAGAAAAAAAGATATAGACGCGCCCATAGAGGCCCCGGGCTGCGGCACGCTCGTCTATCTTATGGCGGTTGCCAATATAGCTAATGTTGTAAAGGCTCTGCGGAAGAGCGGCCGCGGCGATGATACGCCCTGCGCATTTATAGAGCGCGCTACACGCAAAGACGCGCGTATAGTTCGCGCGACAATAGGAACGATCGAAGAAGAGACCCAAAAGAAAGAGGTAAAGCCTCCTGCCGTATTTGTGGTAGGGGAGGTGGTGGACCATGCGATCAAAGATATCAGAAGTTGATATAGATACATTGATATATCCGTTGTTTGTCAAGCGGGGAAGCTCTATAAAAGAGCCGATACCGTCTATGCCCGGTGTTTACCGCTTCTCACCCGATATGGTCTTGGCCGAAGTAGAAAGAGCGAGAGGATCCGGAATAAAGAAGATCCTTCTTTTTGGCCTACCCAAAGACAAAGATGAATATGCCACGGCGGCTTATAGAGACGGGAATATAGTTTCTAAAACCGTTGCTTTAATAAAGGAGCATATCCCGGATATCCAGATAATGACGGATGTATGCCTCTGCGCATATACCACGCATGGGCATTGCGGTATCTTAAAAAGTCAACAGTCCGGAGTCCGTAGTCCGGAAAAGAAACATGCAGGCTCCGGACCCCGGACTCCGGACTCCGGACTAATAGATCAAGAGACCACACTTAACCTATTAGCAAAGACCGCGGTATCGCACGCGGCCGCGGGCGCAGATTATGTGGCCCCTTCCGCCATGCAGAGAGGTCAGGTCGGCGCTATACGGTCGGCGCTGGATAAGAACGGTTACAGAGATACAAAGATCATGGGTTATTCTGCAAAGTTCGCCTCACAATTTTACGGACCGTTTAGAGACGTCGCTGACTCATCACCTAAGTTTGGGGATAGGATGGGTTATCAACTCGATTATAATGACAGGGAATCCGCTTTTGAGAGGATAGAGAAGGATATAAAAGAGGGCGCCGATATCGTTATGATAAAACCCGCTCTGGCGTATCTTGATATCATACGGGAAGCCAAGGTATTTTTCAGGCACCCGATGGCTGTCTATAATGTAAGCGGTGAGTATGCCATGGTCAAGGCAGGAGCCAAGTCCGGATACTGGGATGAAAAGAAGATGGTCTTAGAGATCATTGCCGGGATGCGCAGGGCCGGGGCCGATCTTATCATTACATATCACGCGTATGATATAGCGCGATGGTCAGAGAAAAAGAAGGTGCTGGAATGTTCAAAAGCCTAAAAGAGACAAATAAGTCGGTCTTCCAGAAGGCCCGGAGATTGCTTGTCGGGGGAGTCGACAGCCCTGTCCGCGCCTTTAAACATATAGACGGCAATCCTATACCTATAGAGAGAGGTTCGGGACCTAAAGTGTTCGATTACGACGGCAAAGGGTACCTCGATTACGTGCTCTCGTACGGCGCGCTTATTTTGGGGCATGCGCACCTTAAGGTAATAGAAGGAGTAAAAGAGACGGCCGATCTGGGGTTGGGATTCGGCGCGACCCATAGCTATGAAGCGGAATTGGCCGGGCTTCTCCAAAAGGCGATACCGCTTTTGGAGCGGACAAGATTTGTCTCTTCAGGCACAGAGGCGGTCATGGGGGCATTACGTTTGGCGCGCGGATTTACTGGCAGGGATAAGATAATCAAGTTCGAGGGCGCTTATCACGGCCACGCCGATTATCTTTTGGCTAAAGCGGGTTCAGGCGTTGCGACTTTAGGCCTGCCGGGGTCGAAAGGGGTGCCTGAGGATTTTACGCGCCATACCATAATTACTAGATATGGGGACCAGGATTCTTTGAAAGATGTATTCAAAAGATACGGGTGCGACATAGCGGCGGTGATAGTCGAGCCGGTGGGCGGTAACAACGGCGTCATTATACCGGATAAGGGATTTCTAAAGACCCTAAGGTCCATTACGCGGGAATATGGGTCGCTCCTTGTATTCGATGAAGTGATCACCGGATTTCGCTTCCACTTTGGATCAGCGGCAGAATATTTAGGCGTTACGCCGGATCTTTTATGCCTGGGAAAGATCATAGGAGGGGGCCTGCCAATAGGCGCTTACGGAGGCACCGAAGATATAATGAAAAATCTTGCTCCACTCGGAGATGTCTACCAGGCATCTACTTTCGCGGGAAACCCGGTCGTGATGCGCTCAGGCATTGAGACTCTAAGAGTGTTGGATAAATCGAGAGATGACTACAAGCGCCTTAGCGCCATGGGAGGGTCTTTAGCGGGAGCGTTAAGAGAGAAAGCTAAGATGAGCGGGATAGATGTCACAGTCCGGCAATTCGGCCCGATGTTTAGCGTCTCTTTCAAGAAGAGGTATCTCTTTAAGTATTTTTACAAGACGCTTCTAAAGGAAGGGGTATATTTGGCCCCGTCCGAATACGAATCAAACTTCATATCATTCGCGCACAAAGAGAGAGACATAAAGAAGACGGTAAGAGCCATAGAGAAGGCATTCTATCTTCTCGGGCAGAAGGGGAGACAATGGCAGAAGGAATTGATTACGACGCTCTAAAGAAGAGGGGCTTCTTAAGGCAGAAACAGGAAGGTTTCTTCTTGCTGCGGACAAGGGGGGGCACGGGAAAATTTTCTAAAGAAGAGCTTCTTATCTTTGCCCACATATCCGAGAAATATGCCAGGGGCATGATCCACGCCACCGCGCGGCAGGGGTTGGAGATACCGTTTATACGATTTGAGGACATAGAGAAGGTCGAAAAAGAGATAAGGGACGCCGGTATACATACCGGTACTTCGGGCCCGAGGATGCGTACCACTACAGCCTGCGCGGGAAACAACTGGTGCAAGAGCGGCCTTGTGGATACATTCGCTCTATATGAGCGGATAGAGAAGGAGCTTAATATAAAGTGCGGCATGGACCTTCCCCATAAATTTAAGATAGCCATATCAGGGTGTTCGAATAAGTGCACGCGCGCGGAGGCGTCAGAGATAGGTATACACGGCCAGATAGATACATCAGGCCCCCAGAGAAGGATAGGGTACGCGGTATATCTTGGCGGTTGCGGCGGCACGACCCCGCATATAGGGTTTAAGCTGGATAAGGTCTTTACGGAAGACGAGGCCCTATCTATCATAAAGAGCGTAGTCGCGTTCTACGAAAAGCACGCCAAACCCCGCCAGAGATTGGCGCTTCTCATAAAAGAGATCGGCAGAGAGAGTTTCTTGAAGGCGATCGGGCTCTAATGAAAAATTTATACTTTTTTATATAGTGTTATAGTGATATAATTTAGATATACACATAAATTATAATCATATGTTTCGTAAATATACGATCTTAATAGCTATTTTCGGATTTTTTTTATTATCCACGCAACCTGCCTATCCACAAAGGCCGGGATCAACAGATCTCGATTCTCTTATTGAAGAAGCATTACAAAATAATCCACGCGTCAAGGCCGCTTATAATCAATGGCGCGCCGCAAAATATAAAGCGAAACACGTCTCGGCGTTTCCGGATCCCATGGCGAGATATGTCTATTTTGGAGAGAGCATAGAGACGAGGGTTGGCCCGCAAGAACAAAAATACGGATTTTCCCAGGCAGCACCTTTTTCTCTCAAGCTTTACCTAAAGGGCAAGTCTGAGCTAAAACACAGCGATATATTAAAAGAAAGAGCGGTATGGGTCGGTTTTATAGCTTTGTTCGGGGTGGCTACAGACAACGCGGATGTCTTGTTGTCGACCCTGGATGAACTTTTTAAGAGAAAGAAGCCGAAAACTATAGAGGATA
>JAZFTF010000198.1:0-3314 GCA_036446495.1 Candidatus Omnitrophota bacterium
GCTCGTCTAGCCATGCGATGAGAAGCTCCTCTATATTCGGGGCCTCAAGCTTTATCTTAATAGATGTGGAGATCTTTAGCCCTTCGAGGTCGGCTATGATATCAAATAGTCCCCGCGCAGCGTTTGCGAAGAGTTCTTGAAGCGTCTTACCATAGGCCTTTACGCCTATATCAGCCGTATGTTCCACGATCTCGTATTGCTTCAAACTCTCTTCCTCCTCTTAGCCATTTTATAAAAATAGTGTTCTACTTCGTCCATAAAAGAATTTCGTAGATGTCTTGGACTTCGTAGAAACATTCTGCTTCGCTAAGGAATACCGATTCCTGCGAAGCCAAGCTTACATCTTTCTTAAACTCGGCGAAGCAGAATGGTACCCCGCAGAGGACTCGAACCTCTCGCGGCCGCCTTAAAAGGGCGGTGCTCTACCGGATGAGCTAGCGGGGCACGAAACAGATCTAGATAGCCCTTATCTCTTTCTCTTTGTTCTCCAGGAGCTTGTCTATCTCTTCTGAATACTTATTTATAAGTTTCTGGATATCGTCTTTTCCCCAAAAACCTTCGTCCTTTGATATCTGGCTATCGTCCAGCATCTTCTTGATCTTGTCGTTGGCCGCATGCCTTATGGACCTTAGAGAGACTTTGCCGTCTTCAGATATCCTACCGGCGACTTTGCACAGCTCTTCACGCCTCTCTTCGGTAAGCCGAGGGATGCTTAAACGGATGAGCTTCCCGTCGTTTGTGGGCGTGATCCCCAGATCTGATTTCTGTATAGCCTTCTCTATTTCTCCCATGGCACTCTTGTCCCATGGATTGATAACTATCAATCTGGGCTCCGGCGACGATATGGTCGCCAGCTGTTTTAAAGGAGTGGGAGTGCCGTAATAATCTACTTTTATGCCGTCTACCATATGCGAGGAAGCGCGGCTTGTCCGTATAGAAATGAGTTCCCTGTTTACGCTCTCAATAGTCTTCTTCATCTTTGTTTCGGTCTCGCGTGCGCATTCTTTGACTGCCATGATATTACCCCCTTACGATCGTCCCTATCTTTTCACCCATCAAGATCTTCTCTATGTTGCCAACCGTCTTTATGTTGAAGACTACGAGAGGCAGATCATTATCCATGCAGAGGCTTATAGCGGTTGCGTCCATTACCTTAAGCTTCTTCTTTAAGACATCTATATATTTAAGGCTTTTAAATTTCTTCGCTGTCTTCGATTTTAGAGGATCCGCAGAATAGATACCGTCCACTTTTGTGGCCTTAAGGACTATGTCTGCGTTTATCTCCACTGCCCGCAAGACAGCGGTCGTGTCCGTAGTAAAATAAGGATTGCCGGTCCCGCATACAAATATTATTACCCGCCCTTTCTCCAGATGCCTGACTGCCCGGCGCTTTATATAAGGCTCGGCTAATGCCTTCATCTCTATGGCCGTAAGGACTCTTGTCATCACGCCGATCTTCTCCAGGGCGTCCTGCAAAGCGAGGCCGTTTATTACCGTGGCCAGCATGCCCATGTAATCGCCTGTAGTCCTGTCTATGCCTTCCCGCGTGCCTTTGACCCCGCGGAATATGTTGCCTCCGCCTACTACAAGGGCGATATCAACATCAAGCTCTCTCAGTTTCTTTATCCGCTCTGCCAAAGAACGCATGATCTTAGGGTCTATTCCGAATTGAAGGTCTCCCTGGAGGGCTTCACCGCTAAGCTTGAGTACTATCCTCTTATATATCGGTCTCTTATTGCTCTTCGCCAAGTTGATACCTCACGAACCTGCGGATCGCTATATTCTCCCCGATCTTAGATACGAGGCTGACTAGAAGATCCTGCACCTTTACGTTCTGGTCCTTTATAAACGGCTGCTCGATGAGACACGTCTCTTCGTAAAACTTCTCGAGCTTCCCGGTTATGATCTTTTCTATAACCTCTGCCGGCTTCTTCTTTCCGCCTTTCTCGCTCGAGGCTTCCATCTGCGCCTTTATGATCTCTTTCTCTTTCTCCACCACTTCCCCGGGCACATCTTCTCTCTTTATGTAGGTCGGATGGGTCGCAGCTACCTGCATGGCGACATCTTTGGCAAAGGCCATAAAGTCATCATTTCTCGCGACAAAGTCGGTTTCGCAATTGATCTCTACCAGAACCCCTATCTTGCCGTTAGTGTGAATATAGCTCTTTATCAAGCCTTCTTTCGCGATCCTGGAGGATTTTTTTTGGGCCTTCGCAAGCCCTTTCTTTCTCAGTATATCTATTGCCTTCTGGCTATCGCCAGAGGCCTCTTTAAGAGCGTTCTTGCAATCCATCATACCCGCTCCGGTCTTCTCTCTTAGCACTTTTATAACGTTAATCATGCTGCCTTTTCCTTCTTTTTCTTTACAGGCTTCGTCTTCGAGGCCGGTTGTTTCTTTTTGGCCTCCTCTTCCATCTTCTCTTCACGCTTGTCCATGAACTTTTCTACCTTTTCGTCATCTGAGGTGAACTCCATCTTAGGCTCCTGTGAGAGTTTATCCTGTACCAGAGACTCTTCCTTTTCCAGAAGCTGGAGAAACTTGTTTCTTCCTTCCGATACCGCGTCCGCCGCAAGCGCTGCTATAAGCTTTATAGATTTGATCGCGTCGTCGTTGCCCGGAACAACATAGTCTATTACATCAGGGTCGCTGTTTGTGTCGGCGAGCGCTACCACCGGTATGGATAATACATTTGCCTCATGGATAGCTATATCTTCTTTCTTGGCATCTATAACGAATAAGGCCTTCGGCAGCCTGTCCATCTTCCTTACGCCGTCTAAGTTCTTCTTGAGTTTGTTCATCTCTTTTGTCAGCTTAGATACCTCTTTCTTGGCAAGCTTGGCGAATGTTCCGTCTTCTCGCATGATCTCCAATGCCTCGAGGCGGTTTATACTCTTACGTATGGTCTGGAAGTTGGTCAACATGCCTCCCAGCCACCTCTGGTCCACATAGAACATACCACAGCGCTGCGCTTCTCCTTTTAAGATATCCTGGGCCTGCTTCTTCGTCCCTACAAAAAGGATGTAGCCGCCTTCCTGCGCCACCTTATTGAGGAACCGGCACGCCACTATTAGCGCCTCTACGGTCTGCTGAAGGTCGATGATGTAGGTGTTGTTCTTCTCTCCAAAGATATAAGGTTTCATCTTTGGGTTCCACCTTCTCTTTTGATGCCCAAAATGGACTCCTGCCTCCAATAGGCTCTTTATCAGTGTTTTTTTATCTTGTATCATATTTATCTTTTGGTCTCCTTTCCTTTTTTGTATAGCTCTATTAAGCAGTGTATTATATCATAACATATTACAATATCAAATCTTAT
>JAZFTF010000199.1:0-3520 GCA_036446495.1 Candidatus Omnitrophota bacterium
CCAGCAATACGCCCCGGCTGTTAAAGGTCTTCCAGTCAGGATAGTGTTTGTGGAAGAATTCATATCCTATCTCATGGTAGAGCCAGTCTGTTACATCATGCCTGAGCCTTGTCTCTACGAGGTTCATCGTATATCTCGAGATCTTATCCCTTGGAAAACCGACAAAATCCGCCTTATACCCTACGTACCAGGAAAGATCTTTAGGGAGATATGTCCTGATACCGACCGTGAGGACGTTATCTATAAGATCAGGATCGGAGAATTTAAAGTACTTTATCCATGTAAAGTCGTACCCGCCGATCATGTACATCTTATCCTCTATTATGGGGTATTTCCCGTAAATGCTTAGGTTGTTCTGGAAAAAGAAGCTTCCGTCTTGGTCATATCGGTTCAAGTTGACATTGTTGTCGTAACCGTATATAGCGGAGGTCGCGGCGTCCAATACAAACTCTCCGTACTGCTTTCTTAGGATAGTAGGTATTATATACTTTACCGGCTCTTCTTCTTCTGCTCCCGCTTTTGCTTTTGCCCATCCCCTGTAACCGTCAGTAGTAGAGTACTTTCCGTCTTCATCTTCGATCGCCAAAACAGGCCTTGAAAAGACCGCCAAAAAAGATAATAAAAACATGAACAAAATTAATACGGCAGTGAATCTCTTCATTATTTAATCCTCCGTTTATTTATAGTTCTTTAACTTTTCGCACAATTGATTACTAATAGTTTTTCTCTCTCGGCGTTCTTTTTATTATGCTATCGCGGTCCCTCTTTTGTAGCTTACCCTTCATCCTGTCTTCAAGGTCTTTCTCTTTATCCTTTACCTTCCGGGACTTCTTGTCTATATCATTTTTATCTCCATGTATAAGGCCGCGAGCAATAAGGCTCTCTTTCCACTCATTCCAGCTCTTTATCCTGTCCCGAGAAACATTTTTTATCTTGATAGCTCTGCCCCGGCTCTTGAAAATCCCTCTCTTACCTTGCCTTATTATCTCTTTTTTCGGCCCATTCTTTGGCGCAAAGTAGACGTTGTCTTCATATGTATCTACTAAAACTTGATTGCCGTTGGTCTGCGTATCCCAGCCTGTTCCCCTTACGCCGCATACCGCTAAAGGCGTATCGATCTCAAATGTGGAACCGCTGCCTATGCCCTCTACCAGCGAACGGATCTCGCCTTTTAGGAGGCTTATCTTTACGGGATCCAGCCCTGTCAACTCTACGAGCGTGTTTTCGGCTACACGCATCACATTCTCGTAATCCGTAACCACTCCTATCTCGACCCAGGAATCGGCCCCTGTCTTGAGGCTACCACCTTCTTTAAGCCTCATATCTATCGAGGCATCTGTCCATCTCGCTGATCCTTGGGCCTTCACAGTTACGTCGCCTTCTTTATAAAGGATTATAGCGGTTTTTGCCGAAAACAGCGTTTTATGGGACTGGGCATATATAGCGATCGATGGCAAGACTATAAAAAAGCAGATAAAAACAGGTATTAATATCCTCTTCATCTTTACGACTCCCGGTTATACTTCGCTACATCCTGCTCTTCCAGTCCTTGGGTTTTGTTATTATCTTCCAAGGGTTACTCTTTAAATCTGTGCTCAGTTCCTTAAGGTTTTCTGTGGTCACTTCTACGTTCTGCATGATGCTGTTGATCTCGTCTTTGTTTTCGATGACCATATTATTGACGTTTTCGGATAATGACTTTATGTTGGTCAGGGTCTCTCCGAGTTCTTTTATCAGGGTCTCTCCTTTGGCCGAGAACGCCTCCATGAAACTATGCATAGGATCCTGGCCGGGTATTGTAACGCCTGATTCCAGCATGGTAGAGCCGCTCGATCCTGGATAGAGTTCTATGTGGCTTCCTCCCATAAGGCCTGTAGCTGTTATTATGGCCTTGGCATCGGATTTAAGCCTTGTCGACTCATCGACCCATAGCGTAAGAACAACCTGTGGATGCTCTCCAAACTGGAGCTCGACATCTTCTACCTTGCCGACCTCTACACCAAGGACCCTGACAGGCGCGTTCTTTGTGATCCCGCTGGCAAAATCGAATACCGCTTTGAGCTCATATCCCTTCTTGGAGAAGTCGAATTTTCCCATCCTGTAAAAGAACCCTATTAATATTAAAATGGCTATGAATACCACCATTCCAACCTTTATCTCTTTCGTCAATTCTGTCTTCATCTTTTAGATCCTCCCTATCTGGTCAAACTCTCTAAATAATCATCACCTTTCTGGACAAAAGATACCGGTCCATCGGGCTCTCCTTTTATAAATTGCTGTATAAGTTCGTTCTTTGTGTTCTTGATCTCGTCAGGTGTGCCCACTTGAAGCACCTTCCCCATATGTAACATCGCTATCCTGTCGGCTATCCTAAAGACGCTGTTCATGTCGTGTGTCACTACCACGCTCGTGATAGAAAGTTTTTTAGATAGGTCCAGTATAAGTTTATCGATCACGGCAGCTACGATAGGGTCCAATCCAGCGCTTGGCTCATCATAAAATATTATCTGCGGATCCATTACGATCGCCCGGGCCAGGCCCACCCTCTTCTTCATTCCTCCGGAAAGTTGGCTCGGCATGAAGTCCTGAAACCCTCTAAGTCCAACAAGCTCCAGCTTCATCTTTACCACTATGTTTATTACACTTTCATCCAGTTTTGTATGCTCCCTCAAAGGCAAGCTTATATTCTCGCCTACGGTCATAGAATCAAAGAGCGCCGACGACTGGAAACACATACCGATCTTCTTTTTGGTTTCATCCATCTCGAATTCATTTAAGGTCGTCAACTCTTTACCCAGGAGAAAGACCTTTCCGGAATCCAGCTTAAGCGCCCCTATCATAAGCCTTAAAAGGGTCGACTTGCCGCATCCTGATCCGCCCATTATAACAAACGTCTCTCCTCTATAGATCTCCAGAGTCGTTCCGTTAAGTATGTGACGGTCCCCGAAAACCTTGTGGAGGTCCTGGGCCCTTACTACTATTTCTCTATCCATTATCTAGGTCCCTGTAAAATAAAATATGCCGGTTAAGATGCAATCGAATACTATTATGAGCATAAAACTTATGACGACACTTTGTGTGGTAGCTTTACCGACGCCTTCCGCGCCGCCTTTTGTGTTTAGGCCCTTATAACACCCTATTATCGATATTACTATCGCGAATACGACGCTCTTTAAGAGTCCCGTCATTACATCCTTCGTCTCAAGAAATTGAAATGCCACATCCATATATCTGGCAGCGTTGAGCTGCAAACTCATAGTCCCCACAAAGAACCCACCCAATATGCCGGCAAGATCCGCGATGATGGTAAGACATGGCAACATAACGATCAGGCCGAGAAATCTCGGCACTACTAAAAACCTTACCGGATTGAGCGCTATCGTCTCGAGCGCCTCTATCTGTTCCGATACCTTCATAGTCCCGAGTTCCGCGCTGATGGCGGATCCGACCCTTCCCGCTACGACAAGCGCGGTAAATACAGGGCCCATCTCCCTGCAGATAGAGACCGATACCAGGGACG
>JAZFTF010000200.1:0-6619 GCA_036446495.1 Candidatus Omnitrophota bacterium
TATTTTCTACTTGTTATACGCATAATACTTTCGTGGTTTGCGGTAAGCCCTTATAATGAGATCGTCCAGATCCTCTATAAGATAACCGAGCCGATACTCGCACCGTTTAGAAGGCTGCCGTTGCGGATGGGGGCGATGGATTTCTCTCCGATACTGGCTTTTCTCGTGATAGCCTTCTTGAGAAATTTTGTTGTAGGGGTATTGACGCAGCTTGCGTACAAGTTTGGTTAATAACACGGTTTTCGGTTAGTGGTTTGCGTGTAGTGCGCACACCGCTAACCGCGCACCGAATGCCCTGTTTCATATAAGGAAAAATTTGATATGGCTAAGGTTGGTATTATAGGAGGAAGTGGTCTTTATAACATAGAGGGGCTCGAGTCCGTAAAGAAGATAAAAGTGGATACGCCTTTTGGGGAACCTTCAGGCATGTTTATCACCGGGACTCTTGATGGGAAAGAAGTGGTCTTTTTGCCGAGACACGACGAAGGCCATACCATACTCCCGTCAGAGCTGAATTACAGAGCCAACATCTATGGTATGAAGAAGCTGGGGGTCGATGCGATCATATCCATAAGTGCGGTCGGCAGCCTTAAAGAGGAACTGAAGCCGCTCGACATTGTTGTTATAGACCAGTTCGTCGACCGGACGAACCAGGCCAGGAATACCACATTCTTCGGAGATGGTATCGTCGGACATGTAGCCTTTGCTCAGCCAATCTGTCCGGATCTAGCCAAAAAATTATATGATTCCGGTTGCCAGCTCAATGTCAGGATGCATAACGGCGGTACCTATGTAAACATGGAAGGGCCCATGTTCTCTACCATGGCCGAGTCAAATCTTTACAGGAGCTGGGGCATGGATGTTATAGGTATGACCAATATGCCGGAGGCCAGGTTGTCGAGGGAAGCCGGCATATGCTATGCTACGCTAGCGATGGTTACTGACTACGATTGTTGGCACCAGTCCGAAGAAGAGGTGACCATAGAGATGATCATAAAAAACTTGAGCAAGAACGCCGATAATGCCAGGAAGATAGTGAAGAAGGTAGTGGCGAAGATAACAGACAAAAAGTGTTGCGGATGCGAGGATGCTGCCAGGTACGCGATAGTGACCCGGAAAGACAAGATCCCGCAGAAGAAGAAGAGAGATCTCGATATAATCATAGGAAAATACTTGTAGCTCTCAGCTCTCAGCTATCAGCGCAAGATCTTTAAGCTGAAGGCTGAAAGCTGAAGGCTGAAAGCTGATATGAACTATAAGGATACGCTCAATCTCCCCAAAACCGATTTTTCGATGAAGGCCAATCTACCCCAGAGGGAGCCTCTTGCACTCAAAGATTGGGAGCAGAAGGATATCTATGGCCTGATAAGGAAGGCATCGGAAGGAAAGAAGAGATTTATCCTCCACGACGGCCCGCCTTACGCGAACGGCAATATCCACATGGGCCACGCCCTTAACAAGATACTCAAAGATATTATCATAAAGTATAAGACGATGACTTGCTGTGACGCCCCTTATATACCAGGATGGGACTGCCATGGCCTACCGGTAGAGCACCAGTTGTTCAAGGAGCTCAATATAACAAAGGCCGATATAGGGCAGGTCGAGTTCAGAAAGAAGGCGCACCGTTACGCTATGCGTTTTGTCGATATACAGAGGGAGGAATTTAAGCGTCTGGGCATATTCGGCGACTGGAACAATCCTTATATCACACTCAACCCTGAATACGAAGCGGGGATCATAGAATCTTTCGCGCGCCTGGTCGAGTTGGACTATATCTATAAAGCCTTAAAGCCTGTAAACTGGTGTGTCAAGTGCGAGACGGCCCTCGCTGAGGCCGAGGTCGAGTACGCTGATAAGAGTTCACCTTCGGTATATGTCAAATTCAAGGTAAAGGATGCAAGACAGGCAGGGGAAGACCTTCCTCAAGGCGCGAGTTTTCTGATATGGACGACAACGCCGTGGACGCTCGTTGCCAATGTCGCTATAGCGGTCCACCCGAAACTTACATACGCGCTTATCGAGACAGAGAAGGGTACATTGGTGATGGCCGAAGATCTTATGGATGTAACGCTGGGCAAGCTCTCAGTAGAAAAGAGAGAGGTCTTAAAGAGGATCCCCGGCAAGAAACTCGAAGGGGTCGTCTGTAGTCATCCTTTTATAGAGAGGGATTCACGTGTCGTCCTTGCCGACTATGTCTCTAATATAGAAGGTACAGGATGCGTTCATATCGCGCCGGGCCACGGCCAGGAGGACTATATGATCGGCCGTGCGAACGATCTACCGACAATAATGCCGGTCAACCAGAAAGGGCTCTTTGACGATTCAGCAGGAAAGCTTAAAGGGCTCTTTGTATACAAAGCAAACAAGGTCATTCTCGAAGACCTGAAGGCATCGAATGACCTTTTATATTCAGAAGAGATCACCCATTCGTACCCGCACTGCTGGCGCTGTAAAGAGCCGATCATATTCAGGGCCACAGAGCAGTACTTTATGAACGTTGACAAGCATGACCTCAGAAAGAACCTTCTCGAAGTCATAAAAAAGGTCAAATGGATCCCCGCGAGCGGGATAAGCAGGATGTCCTCGATGATCGAAAAGAGGCCGGACTGGTGCCTCTCAAGGCAGAGGCTGTGGGGAGTGCCTATACCGGCCTTCTACTGCCTTGAGTGTAACAAGGTCCTCTTAGACGCGAAAGTGATACGCAATGTTGCCGAAGTTTTCAGAAAAGAAGGTTCAGACGCTTTTTTTAAGAAGGGTGCTGAAGAGCTTATGCCTCCCGGGACAAAGTGCTCACACTGCAAGAACGAGACGTTCAAAAAAGAGACCGATATACTGGACGTGTGGTTCGAATCCGGCGTGAGTCACCAGAGTGTCCTGAAGCGCATTAAGCAATTTCCATCGGATCTCTACCTGGAAGGTTCGGACCAGCATAGGGGGTGGTTCCAGTCATCCCTTATATCGTCGATGGCAATCGAGAAGAAACCCCCTTATGGTTCGGTCATGACGCACGGTTTTGTTGTTGATGGCGAAGGTAAGAAGATGTCTAAATCGCTTGGCAACGTCATAGCCCCGCAGGACATCATGAAAAGATATGGCGCGGATATGCTGAGGCTCTGGGTAGCTTCGAGTGACTATAACGAGGACGTCCGCCTTTCCGAAGAGATACTCAAGAGACTTGCTGACGCTTACCGCAAGATACGCAATACATTTAGATACCTACTGAGCAACCTGAACGCATTCGACCTTGGCGGTATAAAACCTTACAAAGATATGATCGATATAGATAAATGGGCCATCCAGGAGACGAAGCTGCTCCTGGATGAGGTGACCTCCTACTATGAGAACTACACTTTTCATATGGTCTACCACTCTGTCTATAAATTCTGCACGGTTACGATGTCGTCGATATATCTTGACATTTTAAAAGATCGGTTGTATACTTTTGCAGCGCGTTCTCCTGAGAGGCAGTCAGGACAGAGCGCGATATACACGATCCTTACGACTCTGGTCCGCATGATAGCGCCTATACTCTGTTTTACTACGGAAGAGGCATGGGCGATGATGCCTGGCGCCGCGGGCGACAGCGTTCACCTGGCGGCATGGCCGGACCTGAATGATATAAAGAAGGATACGCGGATACTGGATAAATACAAAAGGATCTTTGAGATACGCGGCGATATCCTTGTGGCACTAGAGGAGAAGCGGCAGGCAAAGATGATAGGGTCGCCCCTGGAGGCGAGCGTGGCTATTACGCCTAAGACCCAGGAGCTCTCCAATTTTTTAAAGGGCTTTAAGGATGAGCTCGCGACGATCTTTATAGTATCTGCGATCCGGATCGGGCCGGTGGACCCGTCTCTGGATAAAGAATATAGCATAGAGGTCAAAAAGAGCGGCTATTCAAAATGCGAGCGTTGCTGGAATTACAAGCCGACCGTCGGAAGCAACGGCGACTTTAAAGAACTGTGCGATAGATGTGTAGAAGTTGTGAAAATGTTAAATAAGGAGGTTGTTTAGATATGAACAAAAAAGAGATGGAGAAATATAAGAAGCTCTTGCTCGAAGAGAGGTTGAATATAACAGGTGAGGTCAATAAGATCTCCGAAGAGAATCTCAAGAAGTCCCGGCGTGACTCCTCGGGCGACCTCTCAGGTTACAGTTTCCACATGGCGGATATGGCTACAGACAACTACGACAGGGAGTTCTCCCTTGGTATAGCGGACGGGGAACGCCTGACGCTCTCTAAGATAGATGAGGCCCTGAAGAGGATGAAGGAGAGTACTTATGGCAAGTGCGAGGGCTGTGGGAAGGCCATAACGCGGAAACGGTTAAATGCGGTACCACACGCGGAAAACTGCAAAGCATGTCAGGAGAAAGAAGAGACAAAGACAGGGACAGAAGCAGAAGAAGGCGAATAAGCCTTTCGGTGATCTTAGCTGTATCCTTTTTTCTAGTATTCTGTGACCAGCTCACTAAATTTATAGTTCAGAGTAGACTCTCCTTAGGATCTTCTATACCTGTACTGAAAGATATATTCCACATAACGCTTGTTTACAACAAAGGGGCCGCGTTCGGTATCTTCAAGGAACAGCCTCTCTTGTTTGTGAGCATAGGCTCTGCCGCAGCCTTCTTCATGTTGATCTTTATACCGCGCATATTAGAGAAAGGTCTTTTGACCAGGCTCTCTTTTGCTCTGGTTTTAGGCGGCGTCCTGGGCAATCTTATAGACAGGATAATATTCGGCCACGTGGTTGATTTTATAGATCTTCGCGTATGGCCTGTATTCAATATAGCCGATAGTGCGATCACATGCGGCATCGCGCTTATCATCTTTAAGATATTCACAGGAAAACGAGAGTCGGCGGCCGGCAAAGATTAAAGAGAAGAGGTCTCATGCATCCTATTCTGGTCCGGATCGGCCCAATCACTATATACAGCTATGGAGTCTTTGTCGCGGCGGCATTTCTCTTATCGAGCATTTTTGTGCTGAGGAAGGCACCCGCGTTCGGGATCCCGAAAGACGATATATGGGATCTCCTTCTCTTTATACTGATCTTTGGTATGGTGGGGGCGCGCTTACTTCATGTCTTACTGAATATCGGCTACTACAAGGAGAATTTGCTCGAGATGGTGATGTTTCACAAAGGCGGGCTGGCGATACATGGGGCGATCATCTCGGCTGTTGGGGCGGCCCTGATCGTGCTTCTTAAGAAGAGACTTTCCTTTTGGAAGTCCGGGGATCTTATCATGCTCTACCTGCCGTTTGGCCAGGCAATAGGCAGGATAGGTTGTTTCTTCAACGGTTGTTGTTACGGCAGGGATGGCCATCCGACGCAGATATATTCATCCATAGCGCTTATCTTTATCTTTGTCGCGCTCCAAGCTGTTTACAAAAAGTTTAAGCGGTTCGATGGCGATATATTCCTTTTATACTTTCTTTTCTATTGTCCCGTGCGTTTTTCGATCGATTTTTTAAGAGGTGACCTGATGCCGGTCTTCCGGGGCCTTACAACTTCGCAGTTGTTGAACATATCTATTTTTGTCGCCGCGTTCTCTGTATATATCTTTAAATCTATCCGCGCCAAGAGAGGGCAAGATGGAAAAATTTCTCTTTAACGCCGAAGAGGTAGACAACAAAAAGCGGCTCGATCATTTCCTGGTAGAACGCCTAAAAGAGCGGTTTTCCCGTTCTAATATACAGCGGCTCATCGACGAAGGGAATGCCAAGGTAGGAGGCGTTCCCGCCAAGAGCAACAAGAGGCTCAAGCCAGGAGATCCTATTGAACTTACCGTGCCGGAGCCGAAAAAAACGCATGTAGTTGCCGAGCAGATAGACCTCAATATCGTCTACGAAGATAAACACCTTTTGGTAGTGGATAAGCCGGTCGGGCTTGTCGTTCATCCAGGCGTTGGCCACGCAACAGGGACGCTCGTAAATGCGCTTCTGGGCCACTGCAAAGATCTTTCCGGCATCGGTGGAGAGCTGAGGCCCGGTATAGTCCATAGACTGGATAAAGATACATCCGGGCTTTTAGTGGTTGCTAAGGACGACTACACGCACAGAAAACTCGCCAATGGTTTTAAGAACAGAACGATAAAGAGAAAGTATATAGCTTTTGTCAAAGGAGCGGTCGAGCTCGATAACGGCATGATAAACCTTCCTATAGGCAGGCACAAGAGGCACAGGCAGAAGATGGCGGTGGGTTTTGAAGACGCGAAAGAGGCGCTTACTCACTATAAGGTCCTCAAGCGCTATGATGATTACACAATGCTGGAGCTTGTACTTGGTACAGGAAGGACCCATCAGATAAGGACCCATTTGGAGTATCTCGGACACCCGCTCTTGGGAGACAAGAAATACGGCAAACTGAGTGAAAAGATAGACCGCCACGCGCTCCATGCCGCAATGCTCGGTTTTACTCACCCTGTCACCAAAGAATTCCTCGAATTCGAGTCTGAACTTCCTCCAGACATGAAAAGGTTGCTCTGAAATAACACGATGAAAAAACTGCTCTAACCTGAAGCATCATCGGCTGCACTTATGTTTTCGCCAACGCGCTCCTCGAATTTTCGCGGGTCCTGTCAACGGCGTCCCAGCCCCCAACCTAAAGCGGGGACG
>JAZFTF010000201.1:0-6140 GCA_036446495.1 Candidatus Omnitrophota bacterium
CCCATTGAGAGTGTGGTCTTTCCATCATTCTGCATCGTAGCGGCTATGAATATCTTCTTGGTTTTAGACATGTTAAAAGAGGCCTTTTCTATGGCCTTGTATGAAATTCATGCAGTACCTGTCTCTTGCCAATAGCGCATCAGTTGCCCTGATCGCGGCTATCATCCCTTTATCCAGCGGGTCGATAAGTGCGCCATCCAGTCCCGCGCAAAGAGCCATAGAGAGGAATATGGAGTTTACAAGTTTCCTTCGGGGAAGCCCATATGATATATTGCTTACTCCACAGGCGATTTGTACATTTCCCAGCGCTTTTATCTTGGGTATTGCCTTAAGCAGCTCTTCTGCCTGACGCGGTTCGCTGGATATGGGCCTGACAAGAGGATCGAAGAATATATCGCTGTCTTGTACGCCTTCTTTTTTTAATATACGATAAAGCTTCTCCGCTATTTCGAGCCTGTCATCGGCTGTTTCCGGCATGCCCTTCTCGTCCATTGTAAGGGCGATCATGCCGCAGTTGTGTTTTAGGGCGATAGGGAGTATTTTTTTATACCTGGATTCTTGAGCGGTTATGGAGTTTATAAGAGGCCTTCCTGATGCTGCCGCGACTCCTCTTTCTATCACATCCGGATTAGGGCTGTCTATGCATAGAGGCGCGTCTGAGACCTCCCTTATTGTATGCACGAGCCACTCCATATCATCGGCTTCCGTATCGTGACTCAGCCCGCAGTTTATGTCAAGATATGAAGCCCCGTGCTCGAGCTGCGCCTTTGCTTCATGTTGTATAAAGGCACAATTCTTGCCCTGGAGCGCTTTCTGAATGGGGTCACGCGAGGCGTTTATCCTTTCACCGATTATAATCATGAGAGAGAGTGCTGATAGCTATTTTCAATTGTCTTTATGAGGTTAGTGATCATTTCGTTAATAGGGGTGGGAATATTATAATTCGCCCCCTGCCTGACGATCGCGCCGTTTATAAAGTCGATCTCTGTCTTCTTCTTGTTCCTTATATCTTGTAGCATGCTCGAGACATTCTTGGCCGTCGCCTTGCATACAAGCTCAACTTTTTGGATAGGATCGTCGTAGACGAGTTTTATCCTCTTTCGCTTCGCGACCTTTACAGCTTCTGATACGAGTTTCTTCATGATAGATCTTGTGCCGTCGTAATCCAGTATGAGACCGTTATTAAGTCTCGTTATCGCAGTCAATGCGTTGATACCCACGTTTATTATGAGCTTACTCCATATGATACCGTCAATATCCTTTGAGATCTTTGTAGGAAAACCAGCTTTATTAAAGAGTTTTGCTACATCGCGTATTGGGCCGAGTACCTTCTTGTCTCTCTTTCCTATTATTGTATCGGCCTTCCCCGCGTGGATTATGTGCCCCCAGCTTTTTACATTGGCCCCTTGATTGGTCACGCCTCCGATCACCCTGTCTTCGCCTACTTCGCCTTCCAATATTTGTAAGTTCCCTATGCCGTTCTGGAGCGTCATGACCATTGTTTTATCTCCGATAAGGGGCATAGATCTCTTTATCGCTTCTTCGGTATTATAAGATTTAACGCAGACTATAACCAGATCGGACGGTCCTATCACTCTTGGGTCATCTGTTATGGATATATTAGCGTGGTGGTTGCCGCTTACCCCTTCTATCTTTATGCCGTCTTTTTTTAGTTTCTGGACCCTCTTTTGATTGTAGTCGAGAAAACGGACGTCTTCTTTTACCCTCATAAGGGATAGCCCGAAGAGCGAACCGATAGCGCCTGGCCCCACCATTGTTATCTTCATAAGGTCCATTCCTTTCCTATATCTTTTTTAACTCCTCGGGTTTTATGGTAAATTCATGTTCTTTAGAAGGAAATTTACCGTTCTCTACATCTTTCTTAAAGGATGTTATGCCTTCCAAGATCTGCCCGCTGACTTTAACATACTGCTTTGCGAACTTTGGAAGGAATCTATCGAAGAGCCCCACCATGTCATTTGTTACCAAGACCTGTCCGTCACAGTCTTTGCCGGCACCAATGCCGATAGTTGGTATGCTGAGCTCTTTCGTGATTATCTTCGCTATGGGGCTGGGTATACACTCAAGCACCAAGCTGAAACACCCGGCCTTCTCGAGCTTCTTGGCGTCATCAATTATTACCTTTGCCCCCTCAGCTGTTTTGCCTTGCACCTTATAGCCGCCCAGTTTTTCTATAGATTGAGGCGTAAGGCCCAGATGGCCCATCAGCGGGATGCCCGCGCCTATAATCGCTTTTGCCGCGTCAAGCGATTCTGTCCCACCCTCGAGCTTTACCGCGTCACATCCGGCGTCATTCATAAACCGCTGGGCATTGGCTATGGCGACTTTTGTGGTGTCATAAGATTTATAGGGCATATCGCCCACGAGGAGGGCGTATTGCATACCACGCCTTACAGCTTGCGTATGGCGTATCATATCATCCATGGTAACAGGCAAGGTAGAGTCGTACCCCAAGACTACCATCCCCAGCGAATCTCCTACCAAGATAATGTCTATCCCGCCGTCGTCTACTAGGCGCGCCATGGGGTAGTCATAGGCCGTTAACATCGTTATCTTCTGCGATCTCTTCTTCTTTTCAGCAAGAGACCTTATTGTTATTTTTTCACGCTTCATGGCAGATCCCCTCCTTATTTTCTCACTTCTTTTTGTACGCGTCTAAATAGGAATCGCAATATATGTTTTCATTTAATAGAAGTTCCGCGGTGATCAAGCCGTCCATAAGCTCTTTATCCAGAGGATCAACGATCGCCCCCGATAGCCCAAAACCTATTGCCATCACAAGGTATGTCCGGTTGATAAGGCTCCTGCTCTTTGTCCCCTGGGATATATTGCTTAAACCCACGACTGTCTTTGGGGCAGGATCACTTAGGAGCCTACACTCCTTTATAGATTCCAACACCTCTATTCCCTGCGGCTGGGCTACGTTTATCGGAAGGACTACAGGGTCTATGTAAAGGTCCTCTATCGGAAAACCCTGCTCCATACAGCTGGATACTATCTTTAGGGCCAGTTCAGAGCGCTCATTTCTGTCTCGCGGAATACCTTTCTTATCCATGGTCAAAGCGATGAGCTGGGTATTGTATTTCTTTGCCATAGGGACAAGGGTATTAAGCTTCTCATCATCGGCGTTGGCGGAGTTTATAAGAGCTTTTCTCTTAACCAGCTTCAGCCCTTCCTCTATGACATCCGCTTTTGTCGAGTCGAGGGCGAGTGGCACGTCTACAACTTCCTGTATGGAATCTACCAGCCATTTAATGGCCTCTTTTGGGTCACTCGAAGCGGGACCGGTATTGACATCCAGCATATTCGCGCCAGCCTCAACCTGCCTCTTTGCTATATCTTGTATAGTCTTTCTGTCCTTGCTTTTTATGGCATTGCCTACATTCTTGTACATCCCGTTTATCAGCTCACCTATGACAAGCATCTTTTATCTCCTTTTAATGAGACCATGAATTATGAAAATTTTAATTTTCGTAATCCATATGGTCGAATTAACCCAGCCCCTACACGCAGGGGCTGGGTAAGTTCGGCTTTCGGACTTACGTTCGCTTAAACTCCGTAAGTCCGAGCCTCACTTACTCAGCATCTTATCTATATATTTTCTCGTCTCATCGATCGCTTTTGGGTGGCGCATTATCAATATGCCGGCGCCCGCCTGCAGCATGCTTATAGATGTTAATAGCTCCCACATGGGCCCTCTCTCTGACTCCGGTCCCCACTCTTTATGTTCGGCTTCCGGGGCCTTTGCCTCCTTAGCGCGCCAGACCTCTTGACCTACAAAACATATGAAGGGCATCGCGAGCATCTTGTCGCCATTTAGAGCTGCCAATCGTGCCCTCTCCATGATTGAATACGCGTACTCCATGCCGTATCCAAGAGCACCTATTGTCGGATTGATCGCTATTCTTTCCTGCGGAAATCCCATATCAGAGATCAGTATATTCACCTGTTTGGCGATATTTATGTCTATCGGGGATTCGGAGATTATATTGTGACCGTCGGCCATGCAGGATGCGGTTAAAGTCTTATAATTTTTATCCGTGGCGTCGCCAATAAGGCAGCGTTCGTTCTTGGCGGCCTCGCTTACCTTTGCAAGTACGGTATTGTCCTTCTGGTCGTCACCGCTGCCAAGTATTATAAGAGGGACGCCTACCGCCTCCAGCACTGACTTTACTGTCTTTGCCGCGTCATCTGCCGACCTATTCCCAAAGTCTGGATGTGTGCCCTGTAGTTTAAGGCAGAGAAGATCAGCCTTATATTTCTCTACGCATTTTTTTGCCCACTTAGCAGGATCATCTGATACGTCGCTGAAATGTTGTGCCAGCTCAGGCGGCCAGCCGTCCGGAGGTGTATCTTGTATCTCGATGGCGATGACGGGTTTGTGCGGGATCTCTCCCTCGTCAAGCAGAAGAGGCATAGTAGATTCGCCCCCTACTGTAACTGTACTTTTTCTTGTACCGCCTTCGTCCTTAGTGGCTCCGATGATTATTTTGTTTATAGCGGTGCTCCATTTGTCTTTTAATAATTCAAGTGCCATATCTTGTCCTCGACTTTCTTTAAAAGGCCTCTTCGCATATTTTGTAGATAGACTTTATGATATCCGAATCCGCAGCCAATTCAGTTATTGCTTTCCCTTCCGCACTTATCTTGGCAAGATCATTCGATTCTTTTATAAAGCTTACCTTGTCTACTTTAAGTTTATTTATCTCTTCATCCAGTGACGGCAGTCCGTCTTTGGTCTTGTTGATCAGAAGATGGGTCTTACCCCTGGATATCTTGAGTTCATTTGCCAGATCGAGTATTCTCTTAGCCGACCGGACGGCGTGAGCGGAATGGTCGCTTATGATGAAGAGGTAATCTATTTTGCGGTCGGTCCTGCGCGATATATGCTCCATCCCGGCCTCGTTGTCGATAACTATATAATTATAGGATCTCTCGAGCCTTCCTATCGTCTCTCTCATGAGTGAGTTGGGGTAGCAATAACAACCCGGCCCCTCGGGCCTGCCCATTACCAGAAGATCCAGGCCCTCGGACTCGCCAAGCGCCTGCTGGATCCTTAACTCTATAAGCCGTTCCTTTGTAACGCCTATCGGTAGATTGTTGATGTTTGCCGATACGTCGTCAATAATGCCGACTACCGTGTCTTCTGGAGTCACCCCGAGCATCTCGCCTAGACTTGTATTCGGGTCAGCATCTATGGCGAGGACGGGCGGGTTCTTCTTTGTGGCGAGATACCTTGTGACGATGCTGGCTATTGTGCTCTTTCCCGTGCCGCCTTTTCCGGCGAAACCTATCGTGTAGCTCATCATTTTGCCTCAACTGTGGGAAACCTGGATAAGTCTGTATGCGGAAAGAAGAGACTCGACATGTATTCATCCATGTAATCCTGCTCAGTACTCAGCTCTATGTATGTGATCTTCTTCGCTATCTCTTCGGCTCTCTTCATTGCCTCAAATGATAAGAGGATCTGGCTTGAACCGAGGATCGCCGTATTCCCAACAAAGGCGAATATATCTTTGTTGAGGTCCGGCAGAAGGCCTATCGTTATGGCGTTGGCCATATTCAGGCGCGATCCAAAACCACCGGCCAGATAGAGTTTCTCCAAGTCCTTAAGTTCGAGACCCAATTTCCTAAAAAGAATAGAGATTGCGCTGTAGATGGCCCCTTTGGAGCGCTTCAGGTTTTCTATATCTTCATCTGTTATGGCTATATCGTAATTTGCCTGGGCTTCTTCTTTAAAAGCGACCACAAAGGCGCGACCATGATCAAGCTTCTTTATCCTGTCGGATTTTATATCTGTTTTTATCCTTCCGTCTTTTGCGATAACGCCTCTCCTGTATAGTTCCGCGAGAAGGTCGATATATCCAGATCCGCATATGCCTCTTGGCTTCTCCCCTCCGATGGCCACGAATTTTACATTCAGATCAGGATCTATTTTTATTTCTTGTATAGCTCCTCTTTGCGCCCTCATCCCACATGAGAGACCGCTGCCCTCGAAAGCCGGCCCTGCGCTGGCTGAGCAGGCGGCTAGCCACTCTCTATTGCCTACTACTATCTCTCCGTTCGTCCCTACGTCAACAAGTAGGGTAAGCTTCTTTGTCTCATTAAGTCCGCACGCC
>JAZFTF010000202.1:0-2188 GCA_036446495.1 Candidatus Omnitrophota bacterium
GGCGTCTTCCGAATTATATGATATACCTAGTTTAATGAGCATATCGGCAAAACCCATCACCCCAAGCCCGATCTTCCTGTTCTTCCTGGTCATCTCTCCTATCTCTTTTATGGGAAAATTGTTCATATCTATTACATTGTCCAGGAAGTGGACGGCCGTCTTTATTACGCGGGAGAGCTTCGACCAGTTTATCTCAGCCGCCTCCACCATCTCTGAGAGGTTTATAGAACCGAGGTTACAGCTCTCGTAAGGGAGTAACGGCTGTTCACCGCATGGGTTGGTGGACTCCACAAGCCCGACTTTCGGCGTCGGATTCTTCGCGTTTATCCTGTCTATATATATGATCCCGGGTTCGCCATTCTTCCAGGCCATCTTCACTATAAGGTCAAAGACCTCTCTCGCGTTGAGTTTGCTAACGGCCGTCTTTGTCCTAGGATCTATAAGGTCATACTCTTTACCTTCTTCCACCTTCTCCATGAATTCATCGGTAATGGCTATGGATATATTAAAGTTATTTATCGCACTATCATTCTCTTTGCAGGTTATAAACTCCAGGATATCCGGATGATCAACCCTCAGTATGCCCATATTGGCCCCGCGTCTTGTGCCACCCTGTTTTACCGCCTGGGTGGCGGCATCGAAGACCTTGAGAAATGAGATCGGGCCGCTCGCCACTCCGCCGGTGGTCTTGACAATCGAGTTTTTCGCGCGCAGCCTGGAGAAGCTAAAGCCTGTGCCCCCGCCGGATTTATGTATAAGGCTGGTCTGTTTTATCGTCTCGAAGATCGACTCCATGGAATCTTCTAAAGGAAGTACAAAACACGCTGCGAGTTGCTGCAGATCCCTTCCTGCGTTCATAAGCGTAGGCGAGTTCGGCAGGAACTCGAGGTTTGCCATCGTCGAGTAGAACTCATTGACCGTCTTTTCTACGTCGGCGTCCTTGTCGTAGTTTAAGTCCGCCTGCGCGATGTTTTTGGCGACCCGCTCAAACATCCCCTGCGGCGTCTCTATAACATTTCCTGAAGCGTCTTTTTTGAGGTATCTTCTCTGGAGGACTTTCTTGGCATTTTCGGTAATATTCTTATCAAGATCAACGGATAAAGGCATGGGTAGCGCTCCTTCTTTTAAATAAGTTCTTAGAAAAAAGCAATAAAAATTCTACTTCGCTCTTTGCGGATCTTACAAAATATTTTCAAGAACAAAGTAGTAGCAACTTGTAAAAGTATAACACAAACCGAAAACCTTGTCAAGTCTTAGCAACCACAATATATGGTATTTTCACTCTTTATAAAGTGCATTATATAGTGTTATTCGCCATACCGACGAGGTGCCGTCGGGGCTATCTTTTCGCCTTTTCGACGGGGATTAATCGGCGCGGGGGGGTCTGGAATTGTCTATCTTTTTTGGCGTGAGATCATTATTTTTTTAAATTTATTCTCTACGTATTTTACACCGGAACGAAATACCGCCAGGCCGTCTCCCTCTTCTTTTATTTTTTCTCTTGTCCAGCGCGGATGCTGCGTACGCTGTATGAATCTTTCGGGATGCGGCATCATTCCTAGTATCCTTCCGCTCGGATCCAATATACCGGCTATGCCGTCTATCGAGCCGTTCGGATTCCAAGGATACCCGGCGGGCTTGCTTTTTCCATTCACGTATCTAAAAGCTATCTGTCCGTTCTCTTTTAATCTAGCCAGCGTCTTCTTGTCTTTGGGGATAAATTTACCCTCCCCGTGAGCGACCGGCAAATATATGATATCCTTCACATACTTTGTCCATGCCGACTTTTTCTTATCATAGCGCTGCAGATAGACCCAGCGGTCCTCAAACCTGGCAGAATCATTCAGGTTGAGTGTTGCATCTATCTCGGCGGCGTCACCTTCAAAGTTTGGGAGTAGGCCCGCCTTCACCAAGACCTGGAAGCCATTGCATACACCTAAGATCAATTTTCCGTCTGACAGAAATCTCTTAAGGTCTCCGGAAAGTCCCGATCTCAACTCATTCGCCAGTATCTTGCCGCTGGCTATGTCGTCGCCATAAGTGAAGCCGCCCGGTATCACAAGTATGTGGTAATCGTTGAGTCTGTACTCGCCGCTCTTTAACCGGTTTATATGGACTGTATCGACCTTCGCCCCGACCAATCGGAAAGCGAAGGCGCTCTCCATGTCGCAATTGGTGCCGGCAGCCC
>JAZFTF010000203.1:0-9913 GCA_036446495.1 Candidatus Omnitrophota bacterium
CTTAGTTATGGTCTGGCTGGTGGGATGGAGGCGAGGACGGCAACTATACGAGCGTTTCTATGAAGAAGAGCTGGTAAAGCTGAAGCAGGAGTTGACAAGGCAAGAAAAGACGATAGAAAAGGCGAAACCCCGCAAGGTTGCCCCGGAACCAAAGGCCGATGCAAAAGAAGAGATAAGAAAAGACAAGATGATAAGAGAGGATAAGAAAGCCCATAAGGGCAACGTTTTCAAGAACATACGCAAGTATTTCAGACGCAAAAAACCTTAAGAGCAACTGCGAGACAAACACATCTATGCTTTTTCAAGAGGGGGAAACTGCGCTTCCCCCTCTTGACGTAAATGCCCAACAACCGCACTAAATCGACGTTTACTGTCACCTCCCTTCACATAGAAACACACTATCCAAAAACAGTATCTAGATCTATAGCTAAGGGAAAGGAGGAGTATATCCTCCTTTCCCTTAGTAACTCTATCCTCCTAAAGTTGAGTCGCTTCGCGACACGGCTGGCTTTGATGCACTTGTGCCTTTGCTATAATCAGCACACTGAGAATTTTCGCGGGTGGCAACGAACGGGCGCCCATAGTTAAGAGCGGGGTTGGGGGCTGGGACGCCGCAACTGTTTTCATTCTATTGGCATGCCCCTGGCATGCCCCTGGCATGTCCCGCGAATAATCATAAGGGCTCTCCGTTGACAGGACCCGCGAAAATTTCAGCTGTGCATTAGTAGAAGCATGAGTGTAAGCTGTCTATAGCAAGCCTACGACGACACTTAACATAGAGGGGTTTTTTCACTTTACTTATTGGTGCTAATATGCTATATTTCATTATAATTATATAGTATTAAAGGAGATAGAGGCCATGAAGCTATCAAAAAGGGTAATGAGCGTAAAACCGTCTTTGACCTTAGCCATATCAGCCAAGGCAAAGAAGATGAAGAAAGATGGCTTAGATGTCGTCAACTTCGGAGCCGGTGAGCCCGATTTTGACACCCCGAGCCACATAAAGGCCAGCGCTGTAAAAGCGATACACGAAGGCTTCACCAAGTATACACCGGCTTCAGGGATACCGGAGCTCAAAGAGGCCATATCAAAGAAGCTCGAGAGGGATAACGGCCTCACATATGGCCCATCGTCTATCATAGTCTCATGCGGGGCAAAGCATACTCTCTATAATATTTTTCAAGCCCTATGCGAAGATCCTGATGAGGTCATAATTCCTTCACCATACTGGTTGAGTTATCCGGAGATGGTAAAGCTCGCCTCTGCAAAACCGGTCTTTATTAAGACCAGAGATAAAGAGGCGTTCAAGATAAGTCCGTCTGAACTCAAAAAAACTATAACGAAGAGAACGAAGGCTATAATACTCAATTCTCCTTCAAACCCGACCGGAACTGTATATGACAAGAAAGAACTCGAGGAGATAGCTGATATAGCCGTCTCCAAAAAGATCCTTGTGGTAAGCGATGAGATATATGAAAAATTAATATATGGCGCAGGTAAACATGTCTCGATAGCGTCCCTGGGCGAAAAGATAAAAGACCTCACCTTGGTAGTAAATGGCGTTTCAAAGAGCTATTCGATGACTGGCTGGAGAATAGGCTATATGGCGGGCGACGATAAGATCGTTTCGGCTATCAATAATATCCAGAGCCATTCGACATCCAACCCGGCATCTATAAGCCAAAAAGCGGCTCTTGAGGCGATAAGCGGAGAGCAGTCCTCTATATCATCTATGAAGAAAGAGTTCGAATCGAGACGCGACTATATGGTAGAGAGGCTAAACAAAATACCCTGTTTTCGCGTAAGCCTCCCCAAAGGAGCGTTCTATGTATTCTGCAATATAAAAGATACGGGATATAATTCGATAGAGATCACCAACAAGTTGCTTGATGAGGCAAATGTGGCGCTGGTACCCGGCAAGCCTTTCGGGTCGGATAATCACGTCAGGCTCAGCTTCGCGACAAGCACCGCAGATATCGCAAAAGGCCTAGACAGGATAGAAAAATGGGTAAAGGAAAGACTATAGCGGAAAAGATATTTAGCAGACACGCGGGACGGCAAGTCAAAGCCGGCGATATAGCTATCTGCAATGTCGACTTCTGTTTCGGACAGGACGGAACGAGCTCGATCATCATAGACAGTTTCAAGAAACTTGGAAACGCCAAGCCCTTCAACAAGAAAAAGTTCTATATGGTGATAGACCACTCGGCGCCCAGCCCCAACATGGCCGTATCTAAAATCCATCAAAAGATGAGAAATTTTGCCCGTGAGACAGGGGTAGGGATGTATGACATAGGTGAGGGCGTCTGCCATCAATTGATACCCGAGGAAGGCCAGGTAGTATGCGGCGATCTAGTCTTGGGGGCTGACTCACACACTTGCACTTACGGCGCCATAAATGTCCTGTCTACCGGTGTAGGATCGACCGATCTGGCGATCACCCTAGCCAGTGGAAAAAACTGGTTCCGCGTCCCTGAGACGGTTAAAATAATTGTCAACGGCAAGATACCAAAAGGTGTATATTCAAAAGACATCATACTCCATATCATAGGATTATTCGGAGCAAACGGCTGTACGTATAAATCCGTGGAGTTCTACGGTGAGGCCATCGAGAGCTTGAGCGTCGACGCCAGGCTTACGATCTCAAACATGGCTGTTGAGATGGGCGCAAAAAGCGGCCTCATGAAAGCCGATAAAAAGGTACTGTCATGGGTCAAGAAGCATTCTAAAAGGCATCCAAGGCCGATCAAGGCAGACAATGATGCCAATTACATCGAAGTAACTAAGCTAGACATCTCAAAACTCTCACCACAAGTGGCCTGCCCCCATACCGTGGATAATGTTAAGAGTGTAAAGAAACTGAAGGATATAAAGATCGACCAGGCCTTCTTAGGCACCTGCACTAACGGCAGACTTGAAGATCTGCGTATCGCCGCTTCGATAATAAGAAACCGGAAGATCCACAAAGATGTAAAGTTTATAATAGCACCTGCCTCCAAGAAAATTTATTTGGACGCGATAAGAGAGGGGCTGGTAAATACGTTCGTTACAAATGGCTGTACTGTGCTCTCTCCCGGATGCGGGCCATGCGTAGGCACGCATTGCGGCGTCCCTGCTGACAACGAGATCGTGATATCGACTGCGAACAGGAACTTCAAGGGAAGGATGGGAAATCCAAGCTCATTTATCTACCTGGCGAGCCCCGCAACGGTTGCCGCTAGCGCCCTTACAGGAAAGATAACCGATCCGAGGAAATACCTATGAAACTAAAAGGAAAGGCCCTGAGACTGCCTGTAAACGACAATGTAAACACGGATTATGTCATTTCCGGTAGATATAAATTCAAGATAACGGACCCGAAAGAACTGGCAAAATATATATTTGAGGACATAGCGCCCAACTTCTATTCCAGGATAAAAAAAGGGGATTTTATAGTGGCGGGAGAGAATTTTGGGTGCGGTTCGTCGCGCGAACAGGCCCCCCAGACGATCAAGGCAGCGGGCGTAAGTGCCGTGATCGCCAAGGGGTACGCCAGAATATTCTATAGAAACTCTTTCAATATAGGCTTGGCCCTTATCGAATGTGATACCGACAGTATCGAAGACGGTGACCTCCTTGAGGTCGATATAAAAGACGGGACGCTTATAAATAAAACGAAGAACGTGAAGCTATTCACCAACCCGATACCACCGGTCATGAGAAAACTCTTAGATGACGGCGGTGTCATAAGGCACTTTAAAAAACATGGGGGATTCAAGTTTTGAAACACAAAATAACGCTGATACCAGGGGACGGAATAGGCCCTGAGATAACAGAGGCCACAAAGAGATGCCTTGAAGCCACAGGCGTTGACATAGAGTGGGATATAGTCCATGCGGGGATAGATGTGATGGAGAAGGAGAAGACGCCTCTTCCCAACAACGTCCTTGAGTCCATAAAAAAGAATAAGGTCGCTCTAAAAGGACCTATCACAACGCCTATCGGAACAGGATTCAGAAGCGTAAATGTGGCCCTGAGGCAGACCCTCGATCTCTTCGCCTGCGTAAGACCTTGCAAGCTCTATGCTGGGGTCAAATCCCGGTATAACAAGATAGACTTAGTCGTACTCCGAGAGAATACTGAAGACCTCTACGCCGGGATAGAGTTCGACAAAGGCAAGAAAGAGACCCTCAAGCTAATAGATGACATAAGCACGCTCTCAAAAAAGACGATACGGTCCGATTCGGCTATAACCATAAAACCCATATCCAAGACAGCGTCAGAGAGAATAATAGACTTCGCCTTCAAATACGCAATAGCCAACAATCGCAAGAAACTCACATTAGTGCATAAGGCCAACATCATGAAGTTCACAGACGGTCTCTTTCTGAAAATAGGCCAAGAGGTGGCCAAGCGTTATGAGGGAAAAGTGGAGTTCGAGGACAGGATCGTGGATAATATGGCGATGCAGCTCGTCCAGAAACCGGAAAATTATGACTGCATGGTCCTTCCTAACCTTTATGGAGACATAATATCCGATCTCTGCGCCGGGCTTGTAGGAGGATTAGGCGTAACACCCGGAGCCAATATAGGTGATGACATAGCCCTATTTGAACCGACTCACGGCTCCGCTCCGAAATACAAGGGAAAGAACAAGGTAAACCCTTGCGCAATGATATTATCAGGGGTATTGATGTTGAATCATATTAAAGAGACCGACGCCGCTAAAAGGCTTGAGGAGGCGGTCGCCTCTGTGATAAATGAGGGCAAAAATGTGACATATGACCTGCGGGTGCGACCTGACGATCCAAAAGCGTCGTCTACAAGCGGCATGGCAGACGCTATAATCGAGAAGCTGGGATGAAGATATCAATTATCGGTGCCGGAAATGTAGGGGCGACACTCGCCAACAGGATCATCGAGAGCGAATTAGCAGACGTTGTGTTGGTTGATGTCTATAAAAGCATGGCCCAGGGTAAAGCCCTCGATCTTCTTCATGCCGCGCCTCTTGTAGGCTATCAGAGGAAGATCATGGGGACTGACGATTACGGCAGGATAGAGAATTCAAAGATAGTCGTCATAACCGCGGGATTTCCCAGACAGCCCGGGATGACAAGGTCGGATCTTATCTCAAAGAACAGCGGCATAATAAAAGACGTGATTTTTAACGTCAAGAAGATATGCCACACGGCAATCGTAATAATCGTGACCAACCCTCTTGATGTAATGACATTCCTGGCGCACAACGAGAGCTGTCTCAGGCGAGAGAGGATATTCGGGATGGCCGGGGTATTGGACACTTCGAGGTTCGCCTACATAATAGCCAAGGAATTGAAAGCCAAGTACAACGAGGTTGAGACGCTGGTACTCGGACAGCACGGACCCCAGATGGTCCCATTGATCAGCCATACAAAAGTCTCGGGAGAGCCACTACGCAAGCTCCTGCCAAAAGAAAAAATAGAAAAGTTGGTAGAAGAGAGCCGCCGATCAGGTACCCATATCGTAGGCCTGCTGGGAAAGGGGAGCGCCTATTACGCCCCAAGCGCCGCTATCTTCGCTATGATAAAGGTCATCGTAAAAAACGAAATGAAGCTAATGCCTGTATCATGTTTCGCAAAGGGCGAATACGGCATAAACGATGTCTGCACAGGACTCCCCGTGATATTAGGCAAGAACGGCATAGAAGAGGTAATACAGCTTAAGCTGGACCCCGAAGAAGAGGCGGCCCTCAAGAAAGCGGCCGAATCAACGAAAGAACTCTTATCTGATCTATGAATAAATACGACATCACAATAATAGGGGCAGGACCCGGGGGTTACGTAGCCGCCCTCTACGCTGCCGGCCTTGGTAAAAAAGTCTTAATAATAGAGAAGGACCAGATCGGTGGAGTCTGCCTTAATTGGGGCTGCATACCAACAAAGGCCCTCATAGCGAGCGTTGAGGCCATAAAAAACGTTAAGCGCGCAAAAGAGTTTGGCATAGAGATACCTTCTTACGATATAGATTACAAAGCGGTAAAGAACCGCAAAGATAAGATCGTTTCCATGCTAAAAAAAGGGATCGAATCCCTCTTTAATGCGAAGAATGTAACACTTAAAATAGGTCACGGCATGCTGGTTGACAAAGGGGTTGTAGAGGTCGAGGGCGAGAGAATAGGATCCAAAGATGTGATTATCGCTACCGGCTCCCGCCCGGCTGAGATCCCGGCATTTAAATTCGACAGGAACAAGATCCTCTCGAGCGCCGATATCTTGGGAGTAGAAAGCCTTCCAAAAAGCCTATTAATAGTAGGCGGGGGGGTCAACGGCTGTGAATACGCTTACACCTTCCGCAATCTAGGCGTCGAGATCGGAATAGTCGAGGCAATGGACTGTCTCTTGCCGGCAATGGATAGAGAGCTTGGCAAAAATATGGAGATGCTACTCAAGAAGGCCGGTGTAAAGGTCATGCCAAAGACCAAACTTGATAGCCTGCCTGCAGAATATGAAAAGGCGGTTATATGCGTAGGCCGCCGATATAACACCGAAGGCTTAGGGCTTGAAGATCTTGGCATAAATATGGAGAAGGGCAGGATAGTCGTTGACGAACATCTAAAGACAGGTGTTCCCGGCATATACGCGATAGGAGACGTCATCGGGGGATATCTCCTGGCACATGTCGCCTCACACGAAGGCATCACCGCCTGCGATAATATCCTGGGAAAAGAAACACGTATGGATTACGGAAGCGTTCCTCTGTGCATATATACAGAACCTCAAATAGCTATGGTCGGGCTCTCCGAAGAAGAAGCAAAAGAAAAAAAACACGAAATAAAGATCTCGAAGATCCCATTCCGGGCGATCGGCAAAGCGCATGCCATCAATGAGAAAGACGGTTTCGTAAAGATAATAGGCGATAAAAACAATGGGGAAGTCCTGGGAGTGCAGATGGTCGGGCACCAGGTAACAGAGATGATACATGAAGCAGCAATGGCTATAAAAAATAAGATGGCTGTTAAGGACATATGCGAATTGATACACGCCCATCCGACATTGTCTGAAGCTTTTATGGAGGCGGCGTTCTCATTTGAAGGCAGGGGTATCCACTCTATATGATGCAAACATCTTTTGATAAAAGCATAGCGGACATAATAGACCTTGGGATCTCTGAGTACCGCGAGGCCTATAATGTACAGAGAGAGATCCTCAGAAAGCGCCTGTCCGGCATAATAGACGACACGGTTATCATAACAGAGCACAAGCCTGTTTTCACAATAAGTAGGCTGGGCTCCAAGGAGAATCTTTTAGCAACTTCTGATGAGATCAAGGATAAGGGTATTGAACTTATAGAGATCGACCGCGGAGGCGATATTACGTTTCACGGCCCAGGCCAGCTCGTGATGTACCCGATCATCGACCTGAAAGGCTATTCTCGAGACATACACGAGTATATAAGAAGGCTGGAAGAGGTAGTAATAGACTTTCTCCTAGTCTATGATATAAAGGGCTTCAGGGTTCCCGGGGCATCAGGGGTATGGGTAGGGAAGAACCTCAAGATAGCCTCCGTAGGAATAAGCATAAAGAGATGGACCACATACCACGGGATAAGCGTTAACGTGAACATACCGCTACACTATTTTGATATGATAGTCCCTTGCGGCCTAAAAAGGTGCAAGGCCGTCTCTATAGCCTCACTCTTAAAAAAACCCGCTGACATACAGGCAGCAAAGAGCCGTTTAACGGATTCTTTCAAAAAGGTGTTCAGAATATGGAGGGATAGACCATGGTCAAAGTAGCATTACCCGAACTCGGAGAAGATGTAAAGAGCGCTGTTGTATCTTTCTGGCATGTTGCAGTAGGGGATAAAGTCAGCGAAGGTGACGACCTCGTCGAGATGGCTACGGACAAGGCTACATTCAACGTGCCTTCGCCCGCCAGCGGGGCCATAAAAGAGATCAACTGCGAAGAAGGAGATACCATCCAAGTGGGTGATACGCTTGCTGTAATAGAGTAATGATACAAGGATAAGAGAGATGCGCAAAACAAACAAAGACGTCCAGGCACGGAGGAATAAGAGTTCTTGAGTAAAAGGATCCTTCTTATGTATATATCCCAAAATTCCGGCCACCACAGGGCCGCCTTGGCTATCGAGAGGGCTCTTCGGCTACTGGACCAAACGGTCCAGACAAAGTCGATAAACTCATTCAATTACACAAACCCTATCCTAGAGAAGATAATAAACAAGACATACATGGCCCTCATAAAGAAGAGACCAGAGGTCTGGGAATATCTTTACGACAACCCGATGATCGTCAAGAAGTCCCAAAGATTGAAAGAATCGATCCATAAATATAATTCCGGGAGGATGAGATCCCTCCTGGAAGACTTTCGGCCGGACACCATAATCTGCACCCAAGCTTTTCCATGCGGCATCGTAGCTGATATGAAGAAGAGCGGCAACCTCCATACGCCGCTTATAGGTATACTCACCGACTACGCCCCGCACTCATACTGGGTCTATAACGATGTGAACGCCTATATAGTCCCATCCGAAGAGACAGGGCAGAAGCTCCTTCAGAACGGCGTCTCTGAATCAAAGATAAAGCCGTTCGGCATACCGGTGGATCCCAAGTTCTTCACAAAACATAACAGAGAAGAACTGTTAAATAAGCATTCACTCGATCTCAATAAGCCCGTGGTCCTGATAATGGGCGGCGGGCAGGGGCTGGGACCTATGAAGAAGATGGTACCCCTGCTCGACAGATCACCTGTGGATTTCCAGGCTGTAGTTATAACCGGCAAAAACAAAAAGCTCTATAACTCCCTCATCAAAGAAAAGAAACACTTTAAAAAAAAGATGTTGATATACCAATTCGTAGAAAATATAGATGAGCTTATGGAGATCTCGTCTCTAATACTTACCAAGCCGGGAGGGCTGACGACCGCTGAGGCAATGGCAAAAAACCTTCCCATGATAGTGATACATCCCCTGCCGGGCCAAGAGATGATGAACACGCGCTTTTTGCTGGAGAATAAACTCGCCGTAAAGGCTGATGATGAAAAAAGCGCTGTAGTGCTTCTTGAAGAACTCTTGTCAAATGAAGAAAAGCTTAATAACATAAGAACGGATATCAAAAAAAAGGCCAAGTACGACTCGTCGCTTAAGATCGCGAGATTCGTTCTGGAGATGGCATTGTAAGAGATGTTATATATCATATACAGAATAGGACAGTTTCTGGCAACTACGCTACCCGTGAAATTTTCATTCTGGTTCGCATCCAGAGTGGCAGATCTTCACTTTCTACACTCCAGGAAAGACAGAAGGCTCGTCATGAATAATCTCAAGAACATCCTGGGAGATGATAAAAAAAAAGTATACCGCGCGGCAAGAGAGGTCCTGCGCAATTTCAGCAAGTACCTGGTAGAATTCCTCCGCTTCGGCAAGATGGGCGATAACTATATAGAAAAAAATGTTAAGATAGAAGGAGCTGAGAACTTAAAAGAAGCGCTCAAGCAGAATAGGGGCGCCATCTTGTTCTCTGCGCACCTAGGCAACTGGGAATGGGCAGGAGGGCTCATAGCAAAGCTTGGTATCCCAATAAATGCTATCGCCTGGGCACATAAAGACAAGAGGGTCAACGCATTCTTTGTGAGCCAGAGGGCCTCTAAAGGCATGGGCAGCATCCCTCTTGGTGGAAGCATCAGAAGGTGCATTAGGCTGCTCGCCAAAAATGAGACCATAGCAATACTAACCGACAGAGACTTCAGTAATAACTCAATAAAGGTAAACTTCTTTGGAAAACCGGCCTACTTCCCGGTCGGCATAGGGATCTTGGCCATAAGAACCAAGTGCCCGCTCGTGCCGGTCTTTATCTTAAGAGAGAGAGACAATACCCACAAGCTCATAATCGAGCGGCCTATAGATTATAAGGTCACAGACAATAAAGAAGAGGATA
>JAZFTF010000204.1:0-2772 GCA_036446495.1 Candidatus Omnitrophota bacterium
GTTAAACTTTCCAACATCAAATCCCGTTAAAAGTCTAACAGGATTCATGTGCCTGTAACCAGCGTAGTAAGGGTCATACTAGTCTGTCCGCCTCTGACATCCCAATAGACTGTAACATCAACCTCCATGGGGTCGTCTCCGTCCGCTATATCCACCTGTACTGCGTAATCCGGAAAATTTGTATCAGGCGTCGGCCCGTGGTCGCCTTCCGATACTATGGTATCGAAGCTCTTGTTCTTAATATCCTCCATATTCGACTGGGCTATATTGAGAGCCAGGTCCATCCCCTCAACATTGACTGACGCGGACAACCCTGCGCTTATCGCCCACACAAGCGCCGATATCCCAGTGGCAAATAAGACAAGCGTGATCAAGATCTCTAATAACGAAAAACCCTTCATATATCTACGGCCTCGTATCTATCTGGTTGCCGTTGGTTACGAATATACAGCTGTTTCCGTTCGACTCGGTCACATCTCCTGTACCGCCAACACCTGCCCCACCATTTTTCCCGGGACCCACAGAGTATATTACGTAGTAATCGCCGTTGACGGTATAGCCGTAATTCGAGCCGTTCGTAAACGGGTCAGTAGGAAGAATAGCAATGATCAACGGGATCTGGCTCGTAATGGTCCCGAGATTGCCCGGATATGTATTAACGTTATGGATATAGTAACTCTCAACCGCTGTCTGGAGCGTCCTCAATTCACCTTTCGCCTTGGCGATATTACCTTCATCCTGCATACCCCTAAAGCGCGGAAGCGCTATGCTCACAAGGATAGAGATAACCGCTATGACTATGAGCAACTCTATAAGTGTAAAACCTTTCTTCATGATACCTCCTGTTTTAGCGTAAAGCGTATAGCGTAAAGCGTATAGCGTATAGTTTTTGTAAAATAATTTCTTCTTTCCTATACGCTCTACGCTAAACGCTAATCACCTGTTTTCACTAATGGCCCAATATCTTTATCATATCAAAGATAGGCAGAAGCATAGAAGCCATGATAAAACCTATAAGACTGCCCATAATTACCAGGAATATCGGTTCGATAAGCGCCGTTAGCCTCTTTATCGCATATCCCAGCGACATGTCGTAAAACTCCGAGATCTTATTGAGCATCTTATCGAGTGAGCCGCTCTCTTCTCCTATGGCTATCATCTGGACGGTGTCCGGGGGGAACTCTTTGCTTATCTTAAGGTGGTCCGCTATATGTTCCCCTCTCTCCACTGTAATGCGCACCTGGGATATGGTATTCGCCAAGACTTCATTGCCAACGACATCTCTCACTATATCTAAAGATTCCAATATAGACACTCCGCTTTCGACAAGCGTTCCGAGCGTCCGCGCAAAACGCGCTATCGACACCTTCCGATAGAGCGGCCCTATAATAGGCAGCGCGAGCTTGATCCTGTCTATCTTTAATCTCCCGGCAACTGTATTGGAGTAAGACTTGAAAGCGAGACATAATACGGCCACTGCGATGACCCCTACATACCAGTATGCCTTTATGGCGAGGCCGATCTTATATAAAATAAGAGTCGCCATAGGTAGTCTTATCCCGCTCTTCATAAAGATCTCCGCGAATTGAGGGATGACAAAGGTCACTATAAAGAGTGTCACTACGATACCGGCGATAAGGAGTATAACGGGGTAGAAGAGCGCCCCTCTTATCTTCTCTTTAAGGTCGGCTTGACGTTCATAAAACTCCGCGTATTTCGCCAGCACCTTATCGAGCTTGCCGCTCGCCTCGCCCGCCTTTACCATATTTATAAATAGGCCTGAAAATATGCCGGGGTAATTCTTCAATGAACTCGAAAAGTTGTCACCCGCCTCTATGCTCCTCCTGACGCCGCCTATCGCCTCTCTCAACCTCTTATTCTGGATCTGATTACTCAATGTATCGAGGCTGGATAGTATACTTATACCGGCTTCTATCATATTAGAGAGCTGGATGTTAAAGAGTATCATCTCATCCGTGCTTACCGCTTTCAGATTTTGAAAGAACTGTTCGAGGTTTATGCCGGATATCGACTGAGCCACATGGGTGGCCATATAGCCGGTCTTGTGGAGTTTATCGACAACCTCGTTCTTAGAGGCCGCCTCCATGCTCCCCTTTACCGCGCTTCCTGAAGCGTCTCTGGCTTTGTAATTGTATGTAGGCATCAACCCTCCCTGGTCACGCGCAGGACCTCTTCTACGGTCGTGACCCCGTCTTTTACCTTATTGATACCGTCTTCCTTAAGCCCAAGCATCCCTGAAGACCGCGCTCTTTTCGTTACTTCTTCCAGCGAGGCCTTTGCCGTGATCAGGCCGCGCAGGCTTTCATCCAATAGCATGAGCTCATATATCGCTATCCTTCCCTTATAACCTGTCTGTATGCATTTGGGGCAGCCCTTGCCCCTGTAAAAGTTTATCTGTAAAGTTTCTTTAAGGCCCAGATCTTTTAAAACCTCTGCGGATGGTTGATACTCCTCCTTGCACTCCTCGCATATCGTCCTTATAAGCCTCTGCGCCAAGACGCCTATCACCGAAGCCGCGACCAGGAAAGGCTCCGTGCCCATATCGACAAGGCGTGTCACCGCGCTTGGGGCATCATTAGTATGGAGCGTCGAGAATACAAGGTGGCCCGTAAGCGCCGCCTGTATAGCGATCTCGGCCGTCTCGAAATCCCTTATCTCCCCCACCATCATTATATCGGGATCCTGCCTTAGCATCGATCGCAGGCCATTGGCAAATGTGAGATTTACTTTAGGGTTTACCTGTATCTGGCG
>JAZFTF010000205.1:0-4315 GCA_036446495.1 Candidatus Omnitrophota bacterium
AAAATCGCAGAAGATAAAAAAAATTAATTTTTTCTGGTCCTGGCACTAAAGCTCGTATACTCTTCTCTTTCTAAACGAACATATGCCTCTCTCTGAAGTGCGGATAAAATCCACTAGGTATTTGATCTCTGGCGAGTCCATTTCAGAGTCTATCTTTTCAACGGCATTCTTTATGCTAAGATCGGAACAGTAGAGTATTTTGAAAGCGTTCTTGATCTGTTTTCTCACTGCGGGATCATGCCCGGCGCGCCTCAAGCCGATCACATTATACGAGGCAACCATGGAGTCTCTCTCGGCAATCATATATGGCGGGACGTCTTTTGATATGCGGCTGGAGGCGCTTGCCAACACCAGCTTGCCCAGCCTGACAAATTGATGGACCACGCAACCGGCGGAGATAAAGGCCCCGTCACCTACCTCAACATAACCCGCCAGCATAGCGTTATTGGCCATGATGACCTTATTCCCCAAGCGGCAATTATGTGCTATATGACAAAGGGCCATGATGAAATTGTCATCACCCAATGTCGTAACAGAGCCTTCCTGCGTGCCGCGGTGGATCGTAACAAACTCTCTTATGATGTTCCTATCCCCTATCTTGAGATATGAAGGCTTGCCTGTAAAGGCTACGTCCTGAGGCTCGTGACCAATTACAGCGCCCATGTGTATCTGGCACGCATTTCCTATCGTAGTACCTGTGGCGATAAAGACATTCTGCCAGAGTTTTGTATCGTCTCCTATCTCCACGCCGCCTTGGACAATTGTATACGGACCGATCTCGACATTCGTACCCAGCTTCGCTCCCTTATCGACAATAGCCGTCGGGTGTATCGACATTCATATCTCCTTATTTTAAATGATTATATCATATGTTAGCAAAAAGGACAATATCTTTAGGATAGAAATTTGTGATGAGCTAAACGCTGCGGAATGAGGTCTGGATTTGTCTTATTATCTCCAGGTCTTCGCGTCTTATGGGGTTCATCGATCTCTGGAGTATATTGAGGGCCCTTCTCGCAAACGGCAAGGCTACTTGCGGTATCATCTCGAAGGCATCTTTATCGCTAAGACCGGAATGCCTGGCGAGAAGCGCCTCAAGCAGGACCTTAAGGGTCTTGAACTTTGCGCTCTTTAATACTGCTTCGGCGCCATCTATCTCTATCAGGCCTCGTAATTCCTTGAGCAAGACTAATGAGACAACGATCTGATCCATATACTCTAAACGTACCTCCAAAGGTGACAGTATGGCAGCATTTTCAAGATTGCGAACACCTTTGAGAACGAGCGCTTCGAGGTCCTCTGTCCGCAGTATAGCCATGTCCTCTTTCGAATCAAAGCGGGCCACAAGATCAGCCACATCATCAAAGAAGACTATCCTATCTTTAGACAGTATACCGCTGAATCCGCTCCATCTCTCTCCTATCTTCCGCGCAGATCTATGCATCCAAAGGCAGCCTCCGGATCGGCCTTCTTCCACAAGCAAGGGATTGACGGTGGTGGATATTAAAGAAAAGTCTATAGGTTCTTTTAAGGGATGATCTTCTCTACGGGCCATTGCCTCTCTATGGATCGTGACAGCGGGAAAGCGCGACTCTACAAAATATGCCATGGATTCGACCGCCCTTATCCTATCCATGTTATCATCCGCGCGGACGAGGCTCCTCGCGGACGCTAGGATCAAGCAGACTATTAAAATTATTCGTAACCCTCTAGACATTTTAAGCCCTTTGTAAATACAATTTTAATAGAGATAGAAATACCAGGCCACCGTTCTTAATTGGCAACCTGGTCTGCTTTTGTCAAGAACCGTGGCCTTTAAGCCACGGTATTCCTACTATCTAAAATAATTATATCACAAAAACCGCTTACTGTCAATGAATAGTGAGAGGCAGATCTGTAAGCCGAGTTCTGTATCGGACACCAAAGCGCCCGATGGCAGCCATCTATCTAGGCACTGCGTCACCGCAGTGCTCAAGCGACCCAACCCGTCCCGACATCGACGTGATCTCGATAGAAACGAGCCGTTTCATATTCGGGACCTATTTGGTCTTGCTCCGCGTAGAGATTGCTCTTTTCACCCTCTGCCCCGCACCTTCATAATCATGATAACCGCGGCATTGCGCTATGGCTATCCGGATTATAAAAAGGTACGGGGGGAGTCGTAGTCTCTGTTGCTCTAGTCCTGGCCTTGCGACCGACGGGCGTTACCCGCTACGCTGCTCCCCGCCTTCGCTGTGCAACATCTAAACAATGTGACAGCTACTGCGGGCCAGCCGAAGCCGTCAAATTGCTAACAATCAGTACGGCGAAGGCTGGTGTGGAGCTCGGACTTTCCTCCCCCAGCCTTTCGGCCAAGGGCGGCTGCCCGATCTGCCTCCCTACTCTATCTTGGTTTGGAGGTCCGATAAGTTTATCGCCTTGTTCGCTAGCTTATCGGCATCCTTGTTCAATGAGCGATCAATATGCTTTATCTCTATCTTGTCTAAGCCGTTTATGAGGTGTATCGCCTGCTCGAATAACGGCTTTATATTGCTGTTCTTTACCCTGAACTCGCCTTTTATTTGCTTAGCAACCAGCTCGCTGTCCATGTAGAGAACGACATCCTTCACACCCAACATATGCGCCTCTTGAAGAGCATAGACAAGGGCGTTGTATTCGGCTATATTGTTGGTGGCCTTTCCCAGGTATTTAAAGTAGTCCTTGACCTTCTGTCTGTTTTCATCTAAGATCACTACGCCTATACCTGCGGGCCCGGGATTTCCCCTGGCCGCTCCATCTATATAGATCAATAATCTCTTTGCGCTCATTGTTCGATATACAATATTCTGGCGCAGGACTCACAGAATATTAGGCCTTTCTTCATCATTATTTCGTTTATAACCTGTGGTGGAACGTTCATGTTGCATCCGCCGCAGGCATTGCTTTTTACGGGGACCATCGCTAAACCATCTTTGCCTTTTAAGACCCTCTCGTACTTGATCAGCATGCCCTTGTCCGCTTTCGCTGCCTGCTCCTGCCTCTGCTTAGTCAAGACAACAAGCTTTGCTTCTATCTCCTTGGTCTCTGAACTTACCTTCGTCTTCTCCTGGTTCAAGGCGACTTCTTCATCCTTTAGTATGGCCTTTACCCCCTCTATCTCTTTCTTCTTGACATCTACCTCGTCTAAGATATTTATTATATCTTCCTCGAAAACAGACTTATCGGCCTCATGCCCCTTGATCTCATGCTGCATAGCTGTGTACTCTTTGTTTGTCTTTATAGCATAGAGCTGCGACTGACACTTCTTCATCATCTCCTCTTTGGAGGCGAGGTCATTCTCTTTGCTCTTTTGTGTGACTTGAAGAGCCATCAGTCCGTCCTGCCCCTCCTTGAGTATCCCACTCCTTTTCTTGAACGCCTCATCCAGCCTCTGTATCTTGAGCGGCCCTTCTTTCTTCCTCCTCTCGAGATCAAATATCTGAGTGTCGATCTCCTGGAGTTCAATAATTAGCGTTATCTGCTCTGTAATATCCATTATGGTTCCAATCTTTAATTCCCTTCCTATTAGGAAAGGGGTAACAGCGAGCGATACCGCTGTCTATTTGCGAGCGCCATAGGAGAGAACATTAGGTTTTCCCCTGCTACGTGTTCTACTTCGCCCATAAAAGAATTTCAAAGATGTCTTGGGCTTCGAAGAACATTCTGCTTCGCTACAAGTCTCGATTCTGCGAAGCCAAACTTACATCTTTCAATAAGCTCGGCGAAGCAGAATGGTGGGCGATAGTGGGCTCGAACCACTGACCTCGTGCATGTGAGGCACGCGCTCTAACCGACTGAGCTAATCGCCCGAATTTGCGAAGCAAATTCGGATCCTGAGGCAGCGTTTAAAATGCGAGCGAATAGCGAGCATTTTAGCTGCTGAAGGACCTTGGCCCCGCAGCGCCCTACGCTTCTATGTATTTTGTCAAAAGGTCCTTCAGATACTCCTTATGGTCGTAACTTCAGGATCGATTCCGCTTTCGCGAAATCGAATCACGTTCGCCTTTGGCGAGCGTGGTGGGCCTGCCTGGACTTGAACCAGGAACCCTCTGATTATGAGTCAGATGCTCTAACCAATTGAGCTACAAGCCCGAACTTGCAAAGCAAGTTCAGATCCTGAAGCGCCGTAAAGCGATGCGACCAAAGAGAGCATCGTAGGCGCTGAAGGACCTTTCTTGCTTATTAATTTGTCAATATATAGCAAATAATTATAACATGAAATCAGATAGGAATTATACATTATTTTGAGATTGTTTGCAAGAGGGTTTTTAACAGAAGGTTCTTAATAAGTGTTATT